>CAZEJA010000357.1:0-3748 GCA_964512215.1 uncultured Planctomycetaceae bacterium | reverse complement strand
GTACTACCGCCTGAACCTCACGCGGTATCTCGCGGGGGACGTGACGGATGAGCAACTGCCCATCCATCCGGCTTCCTGGTACGAGGAGAACCGCATCGAGTTGCTGTCCGGCGCCGAGGCGGTGGAGATCCTGCCCGACGACGGAGCGGTCATCCTGCGCGACGGCGGGCGGCTTGACTTCGACGAGTTGATCCTCGCCATCGGGGCACATCCGTTCATTCCGTCCGTGCCCGGCGTTCATCGCGACGGCGTTCTGAGCCTGCGTGCCGCTCGCGATGCGGATGCCATTCTGGCCGCCGCCGGGTCCGGGGCGGCCTGTGTGGTTGTGGGCGGCGGGCTGCTGGGGCTGGAGACGGCCGGGGCGCTGGCGCAGCGCGGCGTGGACGTGACGCTGCTCGAGAGTCACGAATGGCTCATGCCGCGTCAACTCAACCGCACCGCCGGCGAGCTGCTGCAGGCGCGGCTGGGCGAGATGGGCATTCGCATCCGCACGCAGGCACGCACCGAGGAGATCGTCGGCGACGAACGCGTCGCGGGCGTGCTGCTGACCGACGGGGAGACGGTGCCCGCCGGGCTGGTCGTAATCGCCACCGGCGTCCGTTCGAACAGCTATCTCGCCCGCTCCTGCGGGCTGGAGGTCAACCGCGGCGTGGTGGTGGACCATTTCCTGCGGACATCGCACCCCCGCATCCTGGCCGCCGGCGACGTGGCGGAGCATCGCGGCACGGTGTACGGCCACTGGGCTGCGTCGCAGTACCAGGGAAGCATCGCGGGCATGAACGCCGCGGGACTGAACATGGAGTTCGGCGGCCTGCCGCCTTCGAGCACGTTGAAGGTGATGGGCGTCGATTTGATGAGCGTCGGACAGTTCGAACCCGAGGACGGGAGCTTCGACGTCATCGAGAGTTCCCCGAACGGCGACTATTTTCGCTTCGTGTTCCACGACGGGCGGCTCGTCGGGGCGGTCCTGCTAGGAGACGCAACGATCTCGGGGCCCGTGACGGCTGCGATCGAATCCGGAGAGGACTTCTCGGGACTTCTCGGGAGCAAGCCCGACGCCCGCGCCGTTCGAGACCACCTGGCCGCGGCGGGGCGATAGCACGGAAGGAGAAGACGTGATACGCAACGCGTTCAAGATGAAGCTCAAGCCCGGCTTCGAGGCGGAGTATGAGAAGCGCCACGACGAGATCTGGCCGGACCTGGCGGCCGAGCTGACCCGGGCGGGCATCTCGGACTACTCGATCTTCCTCGATCCCGAGACGCTGACGCTCTTTGCGGTCCAGAAGCTTACGGACGACAACACGGCCGACGCCTTGCCCGAGACGGAGATCGTCAAGAAGTGGTGGGCCTACATGGCGGACATCATGGACACGAACCCGGATAGCTCGCCGGTGTGTGAGCCGCTGGTGGAAGTTTTCCACCAGGATTAGCGGGTCCCAGCCAGCGCAGTGGCTGGGCTTGGGGGGGGACTCAGTCTGTCTCTGCCGTCTCTGCTGCGGGTTCCTTCGTCTGGTCCCAGCAGGAGCGGGCGAGACGGATTCGGCCCGCTGCGCTGGCGTACTTGTTGATCGTCTTCAGATCACCGTTCCGCGCCGCGTCGCGAAGCGTGCGGTTGAACAGGTCGGCCGCCCGACGCAGGCGATCCGCATCGAAGGCCGAACGCTCCTTCGCGGTCAGCAGCACGCCCATCTCCCCGGCGCTGATCACCTCCTGCGGAACGTACACGCCCAGGTCGGCGAGATGGTCGCCGGCGGCTTGGGCGTCGCGGGCGCTGATGAGGAAGTCCGCGTACTCCGCCTTCAGGACGCGCCGCGCCAGGTCGGCGTCGGTGTCTTTCAGACAGGCAGCAGCCGCCACACGCGCCGGACGACTTCGGCCTTTCTCCGCCACGGCGCGGAGGGCCTCCAGCGTGCGCGGTGAAGCGCCGAGCGTGATGGGGACGTCCCGGTACAGCCACACGTTCGCGAAGGCGGCCTCCGCCTGAACGTACCATTCCTCCCCGTGCCACGTCCCCTCGCTCAGGATCAGTTCTGCGACGGTATCCTGCTTCCCGGCGGCGATGTCGCCGTGGATGCGCTTGTCGATCTGGGCGTCCGTTCGGCCGGACAACTCGTGGGCGTACGTGTGCGTCGCGAAGGACCGGTTGGCGTCACGATCCAGGCGCCCGAACCCGCAGCCGCCCGCGCAGAGAACAGCGGCCAGTGTGGCAACCGCTGCAGGATGTCGATGTATCACCATGGTCGCTCTCCCGGTTACCGCCGTCGCGGCGACCGTATCGTCGGTCCCAGTGTCAGTCAAGGCTTGTCGCGAGGGTGCTTCCCCGCGAGCAGATCGCTGATGAACTCTGGCAGCGAGGGCGTCACGACGTCGGCGGCGGCCTGGAGCGTGCGGGGCGAGTCGGCGACAGCCACGCCCAGCCCCGCGCCACGCAGCAGCGCCAGGTCGTTGATATCGTCCCCGACGGCGACGACCCGGGCGACAGGGATGCGATGGGCCTGGGCGACATAGCGGACGGCGTTGTGCTTGTCGGCCGCCGCGGCGTGGGCCTCGACGATCGTCACGTAGTAGTTGGGCGCGAGGATATCCTGAATGTTGAGCGTGTCGTCGAACCGCTCGCGCAGCGCGTCGGCAAGTCGGCCGGCGTCGTCTTCGTTGGCGACGGCGGAGACCCGCAGCACGTCGGGCAGGTCGGCGGCGTCGGCGAGGCGCGCCACCCGGCGGACGGTGACGTCCATCTTGCTGAACCAGTCCGTGCCGGCCTTGTGCAGGTCCCCCGCGGTCGTCAGATAGTAGTCCACCCCGTGGCGCCAGGAATCGACCAGCGCCATCGCGCAGTAGCCGGCCTCGTTGAGGGCGTCGGCGAAGTCGCAGGCCGCCTGCCGCTCCATGGGCTGATGCGTGAGTGTCCGTCCGGTGTCCGGTTCAGAGACCAGCGCCCCGCCGACGAGCACCATGGGCTCGTAGGGCGGGTCCAGGCGGAGCTGGTTCCAGATGGGCATGGTCTCCGCGTAGCTTCGCCCGGTGGCCAGGCACACGCGCAGCCCGGCCGCCCGGGCGGCGGCGACCGCCCGCACGGTGTTCTCGGTCACGACGTTGTCCGGCCCGACCAACGTGCCGTCCACGTCCAGCGCCAGCAGATCGTACTCCATGGGTCCGCGACTCCTGCCAAAGGGAGTCAGCCTATTGCCCGCCGCACTGCGATGCAAGGAATTCGCCCACCGGGGTTGCTTCTGAGGCCCGTGCGGGTAGGATTGCCGCCAACCCGTTTCTCCGCTCTCGAAAGGAACCCGTTCCATGAGCGACTTCGAGCTTCGCTTCCGCCAGATCCACCTGGACTTCCACACGAGTGAGGCCATCGAGGGCATCGGCGCGAACTTCGACGCCGATGAATTCGCCGACACGCTCGACAGGGCCCGCGTCGATTCCATCACCTGCTTCGCCCGCGGACATCACGGGTGGCTGTATTACGACTCGACCAAGTTCCCCGAGCGCATCCACCCGCACCTCGTGGAGAAGGACCTGCTCGCCAAGCAGATCGAGGCCTGCCACGCTCGCGGCATCCGGGCGCCGATCTACATCACGGTGCAGTGGGACCACTACACGGCCGAGCGGCATCCGGAGTGGTTGCAGATCCTGGCGGATGGCAAGATCAGCGGCACGCCGCCGTACCAGGCGGGCTTCTACCGCAACCTGTGCGTCAACACGCCGTACCGCGACTTCCTGAAGGAACAGACGATGGAGGTCCTGG
>CAZEJA010000356.1:0-3762 GCA_964512215.1 uncultured Planctomycetaceae bacterium | reverse complement strand
GTCGATGGCGATCTTGTCTTCCAGGATCTCCTGGATGACCACTTCCATCTCGGTCATGCCGGGCTTGCGCTCGATCAGCGGGCGCGAGCCCTGCAGGAGTTCCACCAGGCGCCTCTGAATGAGGGCGGTGAGCTTGAACTTCCCGCCGACCTTATGGACCAGCTCTTCGCTTTTCAGTGCTTCGATCATGCCGTCGATGTCTCCGGGGTAATGAGATCGACCACCTCGCGGATGGCCGTCTGCAAGTCGTCGTTGATCACGTAGTGCGTATACACGCCGCTGGCGGTCGCCGCGGCGACTTCTTCGTTCGCCTTCTCCAGGCGCCGCTGGAGCGTCTCGTCCGTCTCGCTGCCGCGGTCGGCCAGGCGCCGCCGCAACTCCTCTTCGCTCGGTGGCGAGATGAGGATGAACATCGCGTCGGGCAGCTTCTTGTGCACCTGGACGCCGCCCTGCACGTCGATTTCCAGGATGATCTTGCGGCCGCCTTCGATGGCTTCCAGCACGGGCGCCGCGGGCGTGCCGTAGTACTCGCCGAACACCTCGGCCCACTCCAGCATCTCGCCATGCTCCATCATGCCTTCGAAGGTCGCCCGGTCCACGAAGTGGTAGTCCTGGCGGTCCACCTCCTCGGCTCGGGGCGTTCGGGTCGTCGCGGAGACGCTGAAATCCGCCCCCGTGCGACGCAGCACTTCCCGCACGATCGTGGTCTTGCCCACGCCCGACGGTCCGGTGATTACCACCAGCCTGCCCGCGGGCGATTGTTCTCGTTCAGCGTTCACCGCCGTCTCCTTCGGCCGCCACTACTGGGCGTTCTGCACCTGTTCCTTGATCCGGTCGATGCCCGTCTTGATCTCCACGCACGCCCGGGCGATCTCCGCGTCGTTCGCCTTCGAGCCGATCGTGTTCGCCTCGCGGAGCATCTCCTGGGCAATGAAGTCCAGCTTCCGCCCCACCGCGCCGTCCAGTTCCACCGCGGCGCGGAACTGCTCGACGTGCCCGGTCAGGCGGGCGATTTCTTCCGCAATGTCACATCGCTCGGCGAAGATAGCCACCTCGCGGGCCAGGTGCTCTTCATCGATCCGCACCTTCCCCTCGTCGACGAGTTCCTTGACCCGCCCGGCCAGACGCGTCTGGTAGTCGGCCACCACCTCCGGCGCCCGTTCGGCCGCCAGGCGGAGGTTCTCCTCCAGCACGTCGCAGTTCTTCAGCAGATCCTCGCGAAGGGCCTCGCCCTCCCGGGCCCGCATCTCCACCAGCCCGTCCAGCGCCTGCGAGACCAGGTCCATCAGCCCGTCCTTGGTCCGCTGGACCAGTTCGGCCAGCGGGGGCGGCTCGCAGCAGCCCGGAAGCTGCAGCAGCGTGCCCAGGTCGATTCGCAGCGTCGGGTCGCCGTCCGTCTCCAGAATCCGCAACTGCTCGATGTACCGCCGGACAACGGCTTCGTTGATCCGGTACGCCGCCTGATCGTCCGCGACCTTCATGCGGACCGACAGCGTCACGCTGCCCCGCTCCAGGCGGGCACGGAGGAGCTTCTCAATCTCGGCTTCCGCCTCGGAGAAGCTGTCCGGCAGCTTCGTGGAGATCTTGAAGTACCGGTTGTTCACGGAGCGAATCTCAACGGCGTACTCGACGCCGTCGACCTGCCCCGAAGCGGATCCGAACCCCGTCATGGAGTGAATCATGGCAGTGGCTCCCGGTTGGGGTCAGCCGGCCTTCTTGGCCGGCGTCGCATCGCCCTGCGTGGTGGGCGCCGGCGCCGGTGTCGTGGCGGGTTGCGTAGCAGGCTGCGTCGCGGGCTGCGTCGCGGGCAAGGCCTTCGTGTATTCCCGCGTGACGATCTCGCTCGGCTCCCAGTCCGCCCGGAACGCCCGCGCGCTGACGACCTTGCCCGGCGGGACCTTCAGCGGCTTCTCGTATACCGGGGATTCCTCGGTGGGCTCGGACCCGTCCAGCGTGTAGTAGATCCTCGCCCCGGCCGTCAGGCACTTCATCGTGACGGTCACGTCCTCTTCCTGCGGGCCGCTCGGGGGGATGATCTGCAGCCCGACCACCGTGGCGGTCTCGGGCCTCATCACCAGCGACGTGACGACCGCCAGGATCAGGAACAGCCCGGTCAGCACGATGGTGACCCAGGTGAACACATCGCCGATGCGCGTGCCGAACGCGCTGCTTCCCATGCCGCCGAACGCGGCGCCAAGCCCCCCGCCGCGCCCCTTCTGCAGGAGAACGACGATGATCAGCAGCGTGCAAACGATGATAAACAGCGTAATCAGGAGCGTCGCCAGCATGTCGGTCTACTCTCTCTCGATGGGCCCGCGGCGCCGGCCGCGAACCGTCGTCGTTGTCTCTACTTGCTTACGCCCAGGCCGGCTTCAATGATGCCCGCGAAGTCGTCCACCTTCAGGCTCGCGCCGCCCACGAGGGCGCCGTCAATGTCCGGCATGGCCAGCAGTTCGCCCGCGTTGGAGGGCTTGACCGAGCCGCCGTACTGGATCCGCATCGTCTCGGCCAACTCCGCGTCGTACGTCTCGGCCACCAGCTTGCGGACCATCGCGTGCACATCCTGCGCCTGGTCCGGGGTGGCCGTCACGCCCGTGCCGATCGCCCAGACCGGCTCGTACGCGATTGTGATCCGCGTCGCGTCGGCCTTGGGGATGCCCTCCAGACCGATCTGCACCTGGCGCGACACCACGTCGGCGGTCTGCCCCGCCTCGCGCTCTTCGAGCAGTTCGCCCACGCAGAACATCACGTCCAGCCCGTCGGCGAGGGCCTTGACGATCTTGCGGTTGATCAGCTCATCCGGCTCGCCGATCACGTGCCGGCGCTCGCTGTGACCGAGAATCGTGTAGGCGCACCCGACGTCCAGCAGCATCGCGCCGGACAGCTCGCCCGTGAACGCGCCGTTGTCCTCGAAGAACATGTTCTGGGCGCTGAGCTTCACCGTGCTTCCCGCCAGCGCCTCGGCAACCGTCGTGAGGTACACCGACGGCGGGGCGACGGCGATATCCACCGCGTCCACCGCGCCGACCCTCTCGGCCAGCCCGCCCGCCAGGGCGGCCGCTTCCGCGCGAGACGTATTCATCTTCCAGTTGCCCGCGATAAACAGCTTCCGTGACATCGTGACTCCTTCTCCATCGTCCCGAGGGGACGAGGCTCAGACGGGGTCGGCCGCACGGGGAAAACTCCCCAGCACGTGCAGCTCACCGCAATGGTCCCTGGCTTCTTCGAGGGCGCTGGCGAAGTTCTCATCCTCGTAGTGGCCCTCGGCGTCCACGAAGAAGTAATACTCCCAGTTCCGTCGGTCCGACGGGCGGGTGTCGATGTTGGTCAGGTTCACCTGGTGGCGCGACAGCACGTTCAGCACATCCACCAGCGCACCGGCCCGGTGGGCGGTGGTGAACATGATGGCCGTCCGGTCGTTGCCCGTCCGGCGCGTGGGCGTGCGCGAGATCACGAAGAACCGCGTCATGTTGCGCGGGTTGTCCTCGATGTTCCCGAAGATCACCTGCAGGTCGTACAGTTCCGCAGCCAGCACCGACCCGATCGCCGCCAGACCATCCTTAGTGGCTGCCATCTCGGCGGCCTTGGAGGTGCTGGCCACCGGGATCAACTCCACCTGCCGGAAGCTCGACGACAGCCACTTGCGGCACTGTGCGAAGACCTCGGGCTTGGAGGCGATCTTCTGGATCTTCTCCTCCGGGCAGCGGGCCAGCAGGTTGTGATGGATCTCGACGACGACTTCCGCACAGATGTGCACGTGGG
>CAZEJA010000355.1:0-3767 GCA_964512215.1 uncultured Planctomycetaceae bacterium | reverse complement strand
ATTCGTTGATACACCACTCCTTACCGCTTAACTTAGGACCATTGGGGACAGTCCCTATTTTCCTCGGTGCGATGTGATATCATGGGCTCCGCCGGGCCCGGCGGCGGGAAGCGGAATCTCCTGAATCCGTGCCGGGGCGGAGACGTACCACTACAGGCGCGACGTTCTCGCCGACAGCGGAGAGGCGGATGGCAATGATCGTACGAAGCTGTGAAGCGTTGGCCGCGATCGCGGTCGTGTGTGCGGGGCTGGCCGGTCCGGCTGCGGGGGCGGACTGGCCCCAGTATCGCGCCGACGCCGCCCGCGGCGGCTACACGAGCGGGACGCTGCCCGCGAAGCTCTCGCTGCAGTGGGTCCGCCAGGCCCGCCACGCCCCGCAGCGGGCGTGGGTCGGGCGAAGCCTCGCCCGCTCCCGGATGCACTTCGACTGGGCGCCCGGCGTCGTCGTGGCGGAGGACACGTGCTTCTTCGGCGGCAGCGCCGACGACAAGGTCACCGCCCTCGACGCCGCGACCGGGCGGGAGAAATGGAGCGTCTTCACGGGCGGCCCCGTCCGCCTCGTCCCGGCCGTCTGGAACGGGCGCGTCTTCGCCGTCAGCGACGACGGAAAGCTCCACTGCCTGTCCGCCAAAGACGGGCGGACGCTCTGGTCGCTTCGGGCGGGCCCGAGCGGCGAGCGGGTGATCGGCAACGGGCGGGTGGTGTCGCGCTGGGTCGCCCGCGGCGGGCCGGCAATTCGCGACGGCGTGGTCTACTGGGCGGCGGGCATCTGGCCGACCGAGGGCGTGTACGTCTCCGCGGTCGACGCGGAGAGCGGCAAGGTCCTGTGGTGCAACGACAACACCGGCGCGCTGGAGATCGATCAGCCGCACATGGTCTGCTTCTCGCGCGGCGGCGTCGTGTCGCAGGGCTACCTCGCTGCGACGAAGGACCACCTGCTGGTCACCACCGGGCGGTCCGTGCCGGCGGTCTTCGACCGCAAGACGGGCGACTTCATCCACTTCCACCTCAGCCGCTACGGGGGCAAGACGCCCTGGGGCACGGGCGGCGGCGACGTGACGGCCACCGACGACGTGTTCTTCAACTCGGGGATGGCGTTCGACATCCCGACCGGGCTTCGCTACCACAGCATCGGGAATCGGAACTGGTGGATCCCCTTCACGCGCGACGGACGGAAGCTGCATGGCGAATTCCTCGTCGGGCCGCGACAGATCGTGTGCATCACGCCGGACGGCTTCGTCCGCTCGGAAGGTCCGACCGTTGCGGCCTCGACGCTGGCCCGCAGAACGTACAACGCTTCCCGGGAGGCTGACACCGCCCGCGCCACCCCGCGGCTGCCGATGGTCAAGGCCGCCACCGGCCGCAAGGGCAAGCACCATCTCGAACGCATCGACGATGCGCCGCTGCTGAAGGACAGATGGTCGGTGAAGGTCCCGGGCGAACCGCGTTCGCTCGCGGCGGCCGGGCGGGACATTGTCGCGGGAACCGACGGGAAGGTGGTGATCGTCGACGCCGCGTCGAAGAAGGTCCGCGAGACGCACCAGACCGACGGCGCGGTGCTGTCGCTCGCTGTCGCGAACCAGCGCATCTACGCAAGCACGGACAAGGGGACAATCTACTGCTTCGGCGCCGGCGGCGCGGGCAGGACGATCTCGCCGCGCCCGAAGGCGTCGCCCTACCCCGCCGACGGACCGGCCGCCAAGGCCGCCGAGGCGATCGTCGGCGAGACCGGCGTCACCAAGGGCTTCTGTCTGGACCTCGATTGCGGGGACGGAGCACTGGCCTACGAACTCGTGAAGCGCACGACCCTGAAGGTTGTCGCGCTGACAGGCGACCCCGCCGTCGCGGCTGACGCACGCCGCAAGCTCGACGCCGCGGGCGTCCACGGCATTCGCGCCGCGGTCATCGTGGGCACGCTGAAGGACCTGCCGGACTCCTTCGCGAATCTGATCGTCTCGGCGGGCTCCGACCTCCCCGCCCGGGAGATCGCCCGGATTCAGCGCCCCTACGGCGGCGTGCTGTGCGTCGGGGCACCCGGCGCGATGAAGGTCACGCGTCGCGGCCCGGTCGAAGGTGGCGGGCGATGGACGCACGGATTCGGCGATGCGGGCAACACACTGGATTCGGGCGACACGGTCGTCAAGGGCCCTCTGGGCATGCTGTGGTACCGGGACGAGACGCTGGTGACGATCGACCGCCACGGCAAGAACCCCGCCCCCTTGGCGGCCGACGGCGTGCTGCTGCGCGAGGGCGTCGACGCGCTGCGGGCGACCGACGCGTACAATGGCGAACTGCTGTGGGAAGCGTCCCTGCCGGGCGTGCTGGGGGCCTACCAGGAAGGCACGCAGGTCGGTGGCGGGCAGATCGGCAGCACCTACTGCATCGCCGACGGCGTGGTCTACGTGCGTGTGCGCGACCGCTGCCGGCGCCTGGACCTGCAGACGGGGCGGAAGCTCGGCGTGCTGATCGCCCCGAAGCTCCCGGACGGCCGGACCGGGCGGTGGGCCTACGTCGCCTGCGCCGACGGCGTGCTGTACGGCACGTTGATGAACGAGACGTACGTCATCAAGGCCCAGCACGGCGACGGCGGCGAGCGGTTGCAGAAGCCGATGGACGATCACCTGACCGAGTCGTCGCTGCTGTTCGCGCTGGACGCGAAGACGGGCGACGTGAAGTGGACATACGCCCCGAAGCATTCGATCCGCAACACGGCCATCGCGGTCGGCAAGGGGATGATCTACGTCATCGACCGCGTGCCGGCGGAGATCGACACGAAGCTCAAGCCGCTCGTCAAGGCGCAGCTCCGCGGCAAGAACGCCGCCGACGTGCACCCCACGGGCGTGCTGCTGGCGCTGGACGCCCAGACGGGCAAGCAGCGGTGGCGCGACGAGGACAACGTGTTCGGTACCGTGCTGGCCGTCAGCACACCGCGGGACGTCCTGCTGATGAGCTACAACCGCATCGGCTTCGCCCGCCCGTCGGACACGTTCAGCGGCATGCGGGCGCAGCGGGCGTCGGACGGCAAGCATCTGTGGCAGTCGCGGCAGCAGGGAACGCGGCCGACGATCGTCGGGGGCACGATCTACAGCCTGCCTTTCGCATGGGACCTGCTGACGGGCAAGCAGCGGACGGTGATCGACCCGGCCCCCGGGCAGCAGCCCGGCCAGCCGTGGAAGATCGAGGGCAAGGGACAGGGCTGCGGCCTCGTCGCCGGGTGCGAGAACCTCCTGCTGATCCGCAGCGGCGCGATCGGCTACTACGACCTGAGCTACGATCGCGGGTGGCTGGAGAACTACGGCGGCATCCGCAGCGGGTGTTTCCTGAACTACCTGCCCGTCGGCGGCATCGTCCTGATCCCCGACGACACGCGGGCCTGCCGATGCTCCTACCAGAACCAGGCCAGCATCGCGCTGAAGCAATACGGCGTCCGCCCGCCGGACATCGACCCCGCCGTCGGGCAAACGAACTTCCGCTTCGGGCGACACGCCAAGGAGCCGGTCTTCACCGGCAAGCTGACCGTGACGATCACCCACCCGCGCGACGACGTCGAAATCCGCTACACGACCGACAATTCCTACCCGACGGCCGACTCGCCCGTCTATACGAAACCGTTTACCATTACGAAGACCACGCCCGTTCGCGCGACGGCGTTTCGCAACGGGAAGAAACTCGCCGTCCGCGACGTGCTGGTCTTCACGAAAGTCGACAGCCATAAATAGGGGACGCTCCTGCTCTGTATAGAACATCGCGGGGGGTAAGAGGATCAT
>CAZEJA010000354.1:0-3772 GCA_964512215.1 uncultured Planctomycetaceae bacterium | reverse complement strand
GTGCAGCCTTCTCGATTCGAGCGCGTCCTGATACCTAACCGTCCGTTTCTGTGTTCTTCTGCGTTCATCCCTGCTAACAAAGGCCGTTCGCAGCAACCCGTTGGAGGACAGTGGACTCGCTCCTGCTGTTTCTTCTCCTTGTGCAATTCGTGTCATTCGTGGACTCCCAGGCCTACTCCAGGGGCTCGTTCTGGAGGGGGATTCGGTAGAAGCGGTTGGCGAAGAAGGACTCGGCGATCAGCAGGGCCAGCAGCACCAGCAGCAGGGGGGCAGTGAGGTCCAGGGGCATGGCGACGGTCCGGCGGTGGCGGGCCAGCTCGTCCGCGTCGGCGGCGATCAGCACCTTGTCCGCCCCGAAGGCCTCCGTCAGGGCGCGGTCTTCCATGCCCGTCAGGTCGCTTTCGGTCGCCGCGGTGTTGACGCTGAAGCCGCGCTCGTGTCGCATCTCGCCCGAGGCGAATTCGACGCCCCAATGTCCCCGCTCGTCGGCGGGCACGGTCAGGGCCCGCTTGCGGCCGCCGAGCACGACGGTCTCGGCGTCCTCTCCGGAGGGGCGGCGGATCGTCGCTACCGTCGCAGCCGTCGCCTGTGGCGGGGAGAGCGTCACGGTCCGTCCCAGCAGGGCCCCCGTCTGCAGGGCCTCGCCGCCCAGAAGCAGGCGGACCGTTCGCTGCGTGAGGATCGGGAACTGGGCAAGCCCCGCCAGGTTGGAGAACGACCGCGCGGGCGAGAAGTTCCACAGCACCGCCGAGCCCGCCCCGACCGGGCGGGTCAGGATCGCCGGGACCTCGTCGGCGTAGCGAAGCACGACGCGGGCGTCGCCCGCCGCCTCGCCCAGCACCAGCCGCCGCTTGCAGACCACCGCGGCCAGCGGCGGGTTCGGCTGATCCGCGAACGGGTCCAGCATGGCGTGCCCGCTCGCCGACTGCCAGCCCAACGGCTCGCCCAGCGTCTCGACCGACTGGATCGCGGCAGGCAGGATGTGCTGGGCGGACGGGCTGTTGTAGCCCGCCGCGGATGTCAACTCGCCCGCGACCACCCACACGTGCCCGCCGCCGCGGACGAACTGCTCCAGTTGCCGCCATTGGGCTTCCGGCAGGGCCGAGACGTTCGCCAGCACCACGATGCGGGCCTCCTGCAGATCTTTCGGCGTCAGCGTCTCGGGCGTGAGCGTCCGCCGCTGCACCCAGTGTCCTCCGCCGGCCGAACTGCCCGGGGGGGCGACGGCGCTCGCCATCAGGAAGCTCGTCTCGTCCCCGCGCCCGACGGTGGCTGCGTCCCGCAGGACCAGCACCTGCCCGGCCGGACCGACCTGCAGCGTGAAATACCGCACGTCGTCCAGCTCCAGCGCGTCGCCCTGCTGCAGGACGATCCGCCCGTGCCGGACGCCGGCCTCGCGGGGGCGGACGTCGAGCTTGACCACCACCGAGCCCCCCGCAGCCAGGCGGACCGTCTCCTGGTCGACCGTCCGCCCGTCGAGTTCGGCCCGCACGGTGACCTCGCCCGCCAACTCAGATGCCGTCAGGGGCACGTCGACCGTGACGGCCGCCCCGACGGGCACGCTGGTGACGTCCGGGCGGACCTCGCCGATCGCGATGTTCGGGCGAATTCCCTCGCCGCAGCGCAATACCGTGATCCGCACGTCGTCGGGAATCGTGCCCGCCAGCGTCGCCGTCGCCTCCCGCCACGCCCGGGCCGTCATGTCCGAAACGACGTGGACCTCCTTGCGGGGCAGGGGGGCGTCTTCCAGCAGCGTCAGCGCCCGCGCGAGCCCGGCCGCCAACGTCTCGTCGGCGTACCCCTGCTCGACGGCTGCGATCTGCTCGGCCGCCACCGTCAGGTCCCCGTGGAACGCCGCCGCGGCGGCTGGGGAGGCGGTCGAGACGACCGCCACGCGCGACCGCGGCGGCAGCGCCTCGACGATCCGCCCGGCCAGGCGCTTGCCCGCCGCCAGCAGCGTCGCGCCGCGCTGGCGGTAGCTCATCGACCCGCTCGCATCCAGCACCACCACGACGGCGGCGGGGGATTTCTGGTCGGCCACGCGCCGCCACCCGGGCAGTTGCGTCCGGGCGATCAGCATCGCGATCAGCACGATCGCTACGATCCGCATCGCCAGCAGGATCAGGTGCTTGAGGCGCAATCGGCTGATCTGGGCGCGGTGCGTCTTGAGGACGAACCGCAGGGGCGGGAAGACGACGCGGCGCGGCTTGGTGCGCATGATCAGGTGGATGATCACGGGCGCCGCCGCGGCCGCCCCGGCCGCCAGGATTACCGGAAACAGGAATGTCACCGCCGTCGCTCCCACTCGCCATCGCCGTCGGGTCCAGCTACCATAGTACAGACGCTGCGGGAGAATCGCGATGACGAACATCCACATCGAGCGGGGCGACCTGACGGTCTGCGAGGCCGACGCGATCGTCAACGCCGCCAACAACGATCTGATCCTCGGCGGGGGCTTGGCCGGGGCGATCCGCCGCAAGGGCGGACCGTCCATTCAGGCGGAGTGTGACGCCCATGGTCCCGTCGAGGTCGGCGGGGCGGCGATCACCGGTGCGGGCGAGATGCCTGCGAAGTTCGTGATCCACCAGGCGTCCATGCGCCTCGGCGGGCGGACGACAGCCGACGCGCTGCGCCGCTCCACCGCCCGCGTGCTGGAATTGGCTGAGAAGGAGGGCATCCGCACCCTCGCTTTCCCCGCAACGGGCACCGGCATCGCCGGCTTCGACCTGCGCGAGTGTGCGGAAATCATGCTCGATGAGGTCCGCAACCACATTGCCGCCGGAACGCAGCTAACCGACGTCCACTTCGTCCTCTTCGACGACGCATCCCGCGCCGTCTTTCAGCAAGTCTTCGACGCCTCAGAGACAGGTTGAGGATGGGTGTCGCCGCGCGGGTGCCGTGGTTTGGAGCGAAGCTCCAACCACGCTTGTGGGACTACACGTCCTCTTCGACAGTCTCGTTCTCTTCATCGAGGGCGTCGTATACGCTTTCGATGAACTCCTCGTCTTCTTCCGACATATCCAGACTCTGGCGGTACTGGAGTGCTTCCGGATCGGCGACGTACTGAACGTCGTCATGGTTGTCCTCTGCGATCTTGCGGATGCTCTCGATGTCGGTCCTGAAGAATTCCTTCCGGGGGTTGATCTTGTTGAGCCGCAGTTTGTGCAGTTCGCGATGAAGCTTGTTCTCCAGTGACGGAGCGTCGTCTGAGGCCAGCATCATGTGGACGTCGTACGGGAAGGGGACGGACGCACTGCTGAGTTCCCTGACTCGGTCCAAGGGCTCCAGCCTTCGCGTCATGCCGATCTTGAAGACGTCCTCCCCGAATGAGCCGATGTTGGAGATGACGTACACATGCCCGGATCGGGTCATCTGAGCACGCGAGATGGCCCGCTGGGACTTCTCCTCCGCCTCCGCCAAACGGGCCCTCAACCGTTCGATCTCCTCGCTGTGTTCATCCTTGGCTTCGGCAAGGGCTTTCTCCAACGTGGCCTTGATGGCCTCCCGCTCGCGATCCAACTGCTTAAGTTCCCTTTCAATCTCTCGCTCTAGCCTCTGCTCCTCCCGAATCTGGGCCTTGATGCGGGCCTGCTCCTCTCGCTCGTAGGCGGCCCGAACGGCCTTCTCGAACTCCTCCTTCAGATTCGCCAGCAACTCCGTTTCCTCTGCCTCTGAGACATCGAAGCCGATTCCTCGACAACGCTCGATAACCTTCAGCGCGGATCGACTCGCTGCCGCCCACACGCTCGAAATCCTGCTGCTCCAGGACCCG
>CAZEJA010000353.1:0-3804 GCA_964512215.1 uncultured Planctomycetaceae bacterium | reverse complement strand
CATGGGGCTCGAGGTCCGCGTGGGGCGCCCCAACGTGGCCTACAAGGAAACCATCATCGGCCAGGCCGAAGCCGAAGGGCGCTTCGTCCGCCAGACCGGCGGGCGCGGGCAGTTCGGCGTGGTCGAGCTGAAGGTCGAGCCTTTCACGCCCGAGCCGGGCGAAGAAGCCATCGACGTCGTCGACAAGACGCGCGGCGGGGTGATTCCGCGGGAGTACATCGCGTCCGTAATGCAGGGCGTCCGCGACGCCGCGGGCAGCGGGCCCCTGGCGGGGTATCCGCTGTTGAACATCCGGGTGACGCTGCTGGACGGCAAGCACCATCCGGTCGACAGCTCGGACCTGGCGTTCCAGCAGGCCGGCGCGATCGGGTTCACGGAGGCGGTCAAGCACGCCTCGCCGGTGTTCCTCGAGCCGATCATGATGCTGGGCGTCACCACGCCGGAAGAGTACCTCGGCGCCGTCACGGGCGACCTGAACGGGCGCCGGGCGGAGATCCGGGACATGGAGCAAAAAGGGCGGTTCCGCATCCTGTCGGCGACCGTTCCCCTCGCGGAGATGTTCGGCTATGCCACCCAACTGTGGTCGCTTACGCAAGGGCGGGCGACGAGCACGATGGAGCCGCACTCGTACGCCCCCGTTCCCTCGCAGGTGGCCGAGCAGGTGCTGCGATACGTTTGACCGGGAAGATACCTCGAAAAAACAACCATAAGGGATTGACTGAGAATTAAATATCAGTAAGCTAAAACGACTCTGCTGTCTGCCCTGACCGTCGGTCACATGGGGACGGTGTCAACTGAGGAAATCCATGGTACAGGACAAGATACGTATTCGAATGGAAGCGTACGATCACCGGGCGCTGGACGCGTCCGCGAAGGAGATCGTCGACCATGCCGAGCGCACGGGAGCGCGGGTCCGAGGGCCCATCCCGCTGCCGACCCGGATTGAGCGGTACACGGTGCTGCGAAGTCCCCACGTAGACAAGAAGTCGCGAGAGCAGTTCGAGATGCGAACGCACAAGCGGATTATCGATATCTACGAACCGACCGTACGGACGATCGAGGCGCTGAACCGCCTGGTCGTACCGGCCGGCGTGTTCATCAAGATCAAAGCGTAGGGTGTCAGCCATGTTGTCGGCGATATTGGGCAAGAAAATCGGAATGACGCAGGTCTACGACGACGAAGGCTCGTTGAGGCCCGTAACCGTCGTGTTGGCCGGTCCCTGCAGCGTGCTGCAGATCAAGTCCGTCGAGTCCGACGGGTACAACGCGGTGCAGCTTGGCTTCGAAGAGGTCAAGGCCCACCGGGCGGCCAAGCCGCAGATCGGGCACGCCGCCAAGGCGGGCGCCCGCCCCGCGAGGTTCGTCCGGGAAGTTCGCCTGGACGAGGAGCCCTCCGACGTCGAGCCGGGACAGACGGTCGACGTGGAGGCCTTTGACGAGATCACGCACGTGGACGTGATCGGCACGTCGAAGGGCAAGGGCTTTGCGGGCACGATGAAGCGTCACAACTTCAAAGGCCAACTCGCCTCGCACGGCGTGGAGCGCAAGCACCGCAGCCCGGGCTCGATCGCGTCGCACTCGTCGAACGCGGGAACGGGCCCGAAGCTGAAGAAGGGCAAGCGCATGTCCGGCCACATGGGGGACGCCCGCTGCACCAGCCGCAATCACCAGATCGTACGCATCGACAAGGAAAACAACCTCCTGCTGATCAGTGGCGCGATCCCCGGCGCCAACGGCGGGTATCTCTACATCCGGTCCAGCAAGACGGCGAAGGTCAAGAAATAAGGTCGGCCCCCCGGGGCCGCGGGATGAAGACGATGTTGGAAGTTCCGGTATACAACACAGACGGCAAGAAGGTCGACACGCTGAAGGTGGACGAGAACGTCTTCGGCGGCTCGGTCAACGCCTCGCTGGTCAAGCAGGCGGTGGTGGCGCATCACGCCAACCGGCGTCAGGGCACGGCCGCGACGAAGTCGCGCAGCCAGAAGGCGGGCTCGACGCGGAAGCTCTTCCGCCAGAAGGGCACGGGCAACGCCCGTCGCGGGCCGGTCCGCTCGCCGGTCGTTCGCGGCGGCGGCATGGCGTTCGCCAAGGCGCCGCGCAGTTTCCGCAAGGACATGCCCCGCAAGATGCGCAAGGCCGCCCTGGACTCGGCGATTCTCGCGAAGATTCTCGGCGAGGACCTGCTGGTGCTCGACGGCCTGACGGTCGACGCGCCCAAGACGTCTGAGATCGCCGCCGTCATGGAGAACCTGCAGGTCACGCGCACGTGCCTGCTGGCGTTGGCGGACCGCGACCGCAACGTCTACCTCAGCGCCCGAAACCTCCCCGACGTGACGGTTCGCGTCACCGCGGAGTTGAGCGCCGCCGAGGTGGCGACGCGTCAGAAGATGGTCATCACGGCCGAGGCGATGAAGGCCCTGATCGGGCAGGAGGCGACGTCGTGAAGGACGATACCTACAACGTGGTCATTCGCCCCCTGGTCACGGAGAAGGGCACGCACCAGTCCGAGACGCTCAACGCGTATACGTTCCAGGTTCGCGCCGGCGCCAGCAAGGGCCAGATCAAGCAGGCGATCGAGAAGATCTATAACGTGAAAGTGACGAAGGTTCGCACGTCCAACCGCAAGGGCAAGCCCCGTCGCACGGGCTACACGATGGGCACGACCAGCCACTGGAAGAAGGCGGTCGTCGTCCTGGACGAGAATCATCGGATCGATCTGTTCTAGCAGGACGAGGCACGGCAGTCATGGCGATTAAAGTCTACAAACGAACGTCCCCGGGTCGGCGGAACAGTTCCGTCAACCGCCGCGAGGCGGTGACCACGAGCAAGCCGGAGAAGTCGCTGCTGCGTCCGCTCAAGAAGACGGGCGGGCGGAACCACAGCGGCAAGATCACGGCGCGTCACCGCGGCGGCGGGCACAAGCGCAAGTACCGCCTGATCGACTTCAAGCGGAACAAGGACGGGCAGGGTGCCGAAGTCAAGACGATCGAGTACGATCCGAACCGCAGTTGCAACATCGCCCTCGTGCAGTACGAAGACGGCGAGAAGCGGTACATCCTGGCCCCGCTGGGCCTGGAAGTGGGCGCGAAGATCTACTCGGGCGACCAGGCCGAGCCGCGGCTGGGCAACGCGATGATGCTCAGCCAGATCCCGGTCGGGCTGGAGATTCACAACATCGAGATGAACCCCGGGCAGGGCGGCAAGATGGTTCGCTCGGCCGGCGGGGTGGCCCGCCTGGCGGCGCGGGAAGGCAAGATGGCGCACCTGATCCTCCCGTCGGGCGAGATGCGGATGGTCAACGCCAAGTGCCGCGCCACGATCGGGCAGTTGGGCAACCTGGAGCACCAGGGCGTTCGCCTGGGCAAGGCCGGTCGCAAGCGTCACCTGGGACGTCGCCCGCACGTGCGGGGCTCGGCGATGAACCCGGTGGCCCACCCGATGGGTGGTGGCGAGGGTCGTCGTGCCGGCGGCAGGCACCCGGTCTCTCCGACGGGCGTGTTGGCCAAGGGCGGCAAGACCCGCAAGAAGAGAAAGAGTTCGAACAAGCTGATCCTTCGCCGGCGTCGCAACGTGCGTTCGGGTCAATTGGTGCTGTAAGCGAGGCAAGAGCAGGCGATGACCAGAAGCACGAAAAAAGGCCCGTACGTGGACGAGAAGCTGTACCGGAAGGTGCAGAAGGCTTCCGAGACCGGCTCGCACGAGCCGATCAAGACCTGGGCGCGTGCATGCACGATCGTGCCGGAGTTCATCGGCGTGGCGTTCATGGTCCACAACGGCAAGACCTTCCACCGCGTGCTGGTG
>CAZEJA010000352.1:0-3816 GCA_964512215.1 uncultured Planctomycetaceae bacterium | reverse complement strand
TATTACACAGAACCAAACCCTTGAATTGACACCCTGTAAATGCTTATGATTAAATATAACTACAATTTGCTTGTGAGTAGTGCTTCGCTCTCCAGTACGAAAGCAGGCGCTCACTTAATGGAGATGCACTAATGGCACGTTCTTACGAAGTAAATATCAATATAGATGACCCGTCAAATGCCGTTTGGTTTCAGCAGGTGGGTAATATTAGAAGAGAATCACAGTTTTTCCCGAATACAATTTATGGTGAAGCCTCATTTGACTTAACAGTTAAATTTTGGCATGGTGATTTAGACAGAGATGGCAACCCCGAACCCGACACTACTAAAGCCATTTTCTTAGGTTCAGATGCAATGACCTTATATGGTAGAATCGAAGACCAACCTAGTGGTGTTGCAGCGACTACTCTAGCCGTGGGTACTCCTGTTGTTGGTGATAACGAGATTGTATTTGATGTTGATGCGGGGGTTGTGCCTAATGAGTGGTCACGTGTTGATTTGGATACAACTTCTAAGTACCCCATTGCTATTTGGTTCACAGGTCTATTAGAAGATGATGAATTAACTTCCAAGACTAATGTAATTGTTATTGATAAAGAACATGTGGGTACTGGTGACGCACTAATACTAGATGCCTCTAACCTAACTTATACGCCCGATGACCCTGCTGATTGGGTTGTTGTGCCAACACTTATGAATGAGGGTTTAGACGAGCTTGCAGAGCGTGTAACAACCCTTGAGAGTGGCGGTATAGGAGATATGTCAAAATCCGTTTATGACCCTCAAGGAATCGAACTAGATACATTTGACTTAGGTAATATGGTTGGGTTTATGACTCACGATAGAATCTCAGACTTCGATGATGCTTTAGCTAATTCCCCATCAGTTACGGGATCAGTAACAGTCCATAATGATGTCTCTAGTGCGGGTAGTGGTCAAATAATAACTACCGATGAGCGTAATTCTATTGCGTCTATCGCAACTCACATCAACGACCAAAACAATCCCCACAACGTAAGTGCTTCTCAAGTCGGAAACACGACCCCTCAATGGTATGCTTCACACATTCAGAATACACCTGTCGATGACCCCTCATTAGCTACAGATCAATATGTGGCTACTTGGGATTCAACAACCTCAACAGTGAAATGGGTGAATCCTCCAGGTCTCGGTGGCGGTGAAACAAATGACCTATCACTAGATGCAGGGGCTACAGGCGAGGACATTCGTGTAACTAAAACAGGCTCTACTATCTTTGTAAAAGGTATCTTAGGGTCTAATAATGCCTCTGTCAGTACAGTTGGCTCTGATATAGTAATAGACGTAATTGATTCAGCTGAAAACGTTCGTGGCGCTATTCCTATTGCGAACTCCGCAACAGTGGCATCAGGGATTGATGACACGCAAGCAGTAACCTCGCTAAAGCTACAGAATAAGCTCGGTGACTACTGTAAGAAGATAGAGACACCTAATGTAACGAGTGGTGCTTACACTTTAACGCAAGCCGATAATACTGTGCCTGTTTTTGTTGATGACACTTTAACAATCCCAAGTTTACTAGCAGGCACTAACCTAGCTGTCTTTAATAAATCATCATCACAAGTGACTATCACTCTTAGTGGTGTCACATGCCCTAATTCAACAGATTTAAATATCGCACCTCTTGGTACTATTTCGGTACTATTCGAGGACTCTACAACAGTTTGGTTAGATGGCAACTTAGAGGCTTAATATGCGCTTATTCTACACAGGAATATATGCTAATGAAGAGGCTCAGAGAGAGCAGGCTCAAGATGGATTATTTACATCACTACGGAGTAATACAAACAACGACAACTTAGAAGTGGAGTCGTTTACAATAGGAGAGACTACTGATATATCCAAGCCTTTTTATATAAGCATTTGGCTATACATCCCTAGTAGTGCGGGTGGTCGTGATGTTTACCTAGTTAAATCAACGGGAGGCGAAACACAAGTAGGGTTTAATGACTCTTCATCTTCGGGGACTGATAATTACATCGAGTTTAGGCAAGAGACACATGGCGGTACTGATTATGTTTTGAGACATTCTGAAACTAAAGCTAGTGGCGTTGATGTTGTTCCTTATGATGAGTGGTTCAACCTGTGCATAACTGGTGAGCCTAACACAAATGGTTATATGTATATAAATGGAATTGAGGTTGCGAGTGCTTATATATTTTACAACTTATTTAACTTTGGCAGTCCACTAATATTTGGAGGATTAGGTTCAAGCTATACTAGTTATGTTGATTACGCTTGTTTTAATGGTTCTGAGAGCGCAAGATTAACTGAAACTCAAGTTAATGAATTGATTGGAGATGATGGTCAAGGTGGTCTAGCTTGCGTTGCCTATGGTGGTATGAGTAATGAGTTAAAAGCTTTAACTGATGCAAGTGTGAGTATGCTTCAAGGTGTACCTTACGATGGTTCGGGCGATAAAGACATAACAGGAAACTACACAGTAGATAACGAGCTACCATTTACAGGTAATCAAATTTACGCAATTAACGAAGCAGGATCATCTACTCAGCTTTACGATGTTGACTCCCTTAAATGGACAGGAACAGAAGCATCTAACGATTATGTTCAAGTCACAGGAAGTGAAACTGGCTTTAGTGCGGGGGCTAATGACTTCACTTTTGTAATTAGGGCTCAATTAGGAGCAACGGCTGTAAACACTCACACATCTAGGTTATTCGGAAAGTATAGTGGCTTAGCCTTCGCTCAGCAGAGCTTTGTCTGCAGTGTTTATAATGGCGTTTTTAACTTCCTTTCTATCAATAACGGAAGCAATCAAAAAACAGTATCATTCGTACCTACAGAACCATTAGATTATTGGTACAATATCGCTATCTCTCGCAGAGGTGATACCATGTATCTTTATAAAGATGGCGCAGAAGTTGATTCCGCGGATGTCACAGGCTTAAGCATGAACGACAACACGACCCCCCTTTTAATTGGGGAAATAAATTCCTATGCACCTCAACAAGGTTCGGGAACTCAAACTCTTTCGTTCTTCGGATACATAAATAACCGTGGACTAACTGAGCAAGAGATAAATAATTTGTCAGATGCAAACGGAAACCCTAAATGCTTTAACAATATTGATTCAGATGTAGCCTCAGACTTCAAGGTATTCTATGACTTAGGTGAATGGACTGGTAACACTGGCAATGGCTTAGTAAATCAAGCTAACCAAGGAACTAACGATGCCTACTTCAATCTTGGTGGTAGCACTCAATTAAATTACGTAGATGAAGGCTTACAAGTAGAATGTTAAACAATTTAAAAACAACGGAGAAATAAAATGAGCTGTAAACAAGTTGCTCTTAATTCATCTAATTGCTTTGCCGTTAATAGTGGTTATGATTACTCATTTAATGTCAAAACTTCGACTAACATAACTGATGAAACAGTTCATTTTAAGATTAAATCAGTAAATGAACAAGGCTTCATATTAGAACTCACAAACTCAAATGACCCGAATGTAAGTGGTGTTTACATCAACAGCTTAACTAGCGGTGACTTTGATGTTATAATCAAGGCATCTGATTCCGAAGGCATAAACGGCAATAAGGTTTACGAGTGCTACCTTGAGGGTGTGGGATCTAAAGAGTTATTATTCCAAGGATCAATAATGTTCGATGAAGGTGTAATACATGAGTAATATAACGATAACGCCAAGCGACCACAATAACATAGTCTTAACAAACTGCGACAACACTAATGAGATAGTTATATCAAAGCTAGGATCACAAGGTGCTAAGGGCGATACAGGCCCTCAAGGCCCTCAAGG
>CAZEJA010000351.1:0-3849 GCA_964512215.1 uncultured Planctomycetaceae bacterium | reverse complement strand
ACCAGGCGTACCTCGTCCGCGAGAAAGGCTGGACGCGGGACCACCTGCGACAGGGACTGGTCGACTCGGTCGTCGGCATCGCCGTGCTGGGCATGATCACGATGGTGATCATGGTCACGGCCGCGGCGGCTTTGCACGGTGCGGTCGCTCCGTCCGATCTCAAGAGCGCCGGCGACGTCGCCCGGCAGCTCCAGCCGCTGTTCGGTCCGGCGGCGAAGATCCTGTTCTGCGTCGGCATCTTCGCCGGCGCGTTCAGTTCGTTCCTCGTCAACGCCATGATCGGCGGGGCGCTGCTGTCCGACGGGCTGGGGCTGGGCGCGTCGATGGATCAGCGCTGGCCAAAGCTGCTCACCACGGCCGCCCTGATCATCGGCATGGGCGTCGCGATCGCATCGCGGTCGTTCGGGATGAGCCGCGTCGGGCTGATCATCTTCGCCCAGGCGCTGACCGTTCTCGGCGTGCCGATCCTCGCGGGCTCATTGATCTATCTTGCTACACGCAAAGAACTTACGGGGGGCCACCGCGTGCCGTTCTGGATGAAGCTGCTCGGCGCCGTCGGCGGTCTCGTCACCGTCGCCCTCGCCGTCCGCACCGCATGGCGACTATACCTGCAGATCACGGCCAGCTAGAATCACAGTCGCGAAGGAGCAGATGTGAACGTCGTCATCGAATCCGACGCCGAGTCCATGGGTCGTCGCGCCGCGTGCGACGGCGCTGAACTCATCCGCGCCGCGATCGCCGCGCGAGGCGAGGCCGGCATCATCGTCGCCACCGGGGCGTCGCAGTTCACCATGCTGGCGGCGCTCGTCGCGGCAGACGACATCGACTGGGGCAAGGTCACGGGCTTCCATCTCGATGAGTACATCGGCCTGTCCATGTCGCACCCGGCCTCCTTCCGCGGATATCTCAAGCAGCGTTTCGTCGACCTCGTGCCGATTCGCACGTTCCACTACATCGACGGCGAGGCCGACCCCGCCGCGGAGTGTCGGCGCGTGGGCGACATCCTGTCGCGGCATCCCGTCGACGTCGCGTTCGTCGGCATCGGCGAGAACGGGCACCTCGCCTTCAACGACCCCCCCGCGGACTTCGAGACGGACGAGCCGTACCTCGTCGTCGACCTCGACGACGCCTGCCGCCGCCAGCAGCTTGGCGAGGGCTGGTTCCCGACGCTCGACGACGTGCCCGCCCGCGCGATCAGCATGTCGATCCGCCAGATCATGACCGCGGCCGCCATCGTCTGCACCGTGCCCGACCGCCGCAAGGCTTCGGCCGTCCGCGCCGCGGTCGAAGGCCCCGTGACGCCCGACGTGCCCTCGTCCATCCTCCAGCAGCACCCGCAAGCGACGCTCTACCTGGACGCCGAGGCCGCGTCGCTGCTGAGCGAGCCCGACGCATGACCGACGAGACCGGAATCATCGACCTGCAGGTCAACGGCTACGCGGGCGTCGACTTCAACGCCGACGCTCTGACGGCCGACGACCTCCACGCCGCCTGCCTGCAGCTCCGCGCCGACGGCGTGGCCGGCATCCTCGCAACCATGATCACCGACGAACTGGATGCGATGGCCTCGCGTATCCGCCGCATCGCGGAACTCCGGGACGCTGACCCCCTTGCCGCAGACGTCATCCGCGGCATTCACGTGGAGGGCCCGTTCCTCAGCGACCGCGACGGCTTCGTCGGGGCGCACCCCCCTGCCGCCGTTCGCGACGCCGATCTCGACGCCGCCAAGCGCCTCCTTGACGCCGGCGGCGGCCTGATCCGCATCGTCACGCTCGCGCCGGAGCGCGATGCGGACCAAGCCGTCACGCGCTCCTTCGTCGACGCCGGCGTTCGCGTCGCAGCCGGGCATACCGACGCCAGCCTCGACCAGCTCCGCGCTGCCATCGACGCGGGCCTGTCCATGTTCACGCACGTGGGCAACGGCTGTCCGATGATGCTGCACCGCCACGACAACATCATCGAGCGCGTGCTCTCCCTCGCCGACCGTCTCTGGTTGAGCTTCATCGCGGACGGCGCCCACGTGCCTTACCCGGCGCTGGGCAACTACCTGCGATGCGCGGGGCTCGAGCGTTGCATCATCGTAACCGACGCCATCGCCGCCGCGGGTCTCGGGCCCGGGCGTTATCCCCTCGGCGGACAGACCGTAGAGATCGGCGACGACGGCGTCGCCTGGGCGCCCGATCGCTCGCATTTCGTCGGCTCGGCCGCCACCAAGGGGGGGGTGCAGGCCGGCCTACGCGCGCAGCTCGCCCACACCGACGATCAACTCGCCCTCCTCACGCAACAGAATCCGGCCGCGGTGCTTGCGAACCACCCCGCACCCGGCAGACTGCACAGGACTTCGAGGGGAGCGACACAGAGCAACAGGGCGACAGAGACGCAAGGGGGCTGATCCGCCGACACCCGACCCACCGGAAAAGCAAGCCCACGGCAAGCTTGCCGTGGGCTTTGTCGCCCCCTCACCTCTCACCACTCACCGCTAACCTCCAGCCTTCTCCCCCCCTCGCCGCCCCGGTCCGCTGCGGTGCGTCCAGCAGTGTGGCATTCCTCGGGGGACAACGATATACTCCCCGGAATCATGACTGAGGATTACCAGGACACACGGGCGCGTTTCGAGCAGATCGCCCGCGACAAGGCGACGGACCGCACGATGGTCGCCCTGATCGTGGATTCGCCCTGGCTGCCGGGCTACGCGGGCGTCAACACGCTGGACTTCTTCTACGAGCCGCGCACGTGGCTGGACGTGTACCGCAAGGTCCACGAGGACCTGCCCGGCGTGGCCTTCGTGCCGGATGCGTGGGTCGAGTTCGCGATGGCCACTGAGCCGAGCGGCTGGGGCGTGCCCGTACAGTGGGCTGCCGATTCGCCGCCGGGCGTGCATCACTACCCCGGCGGACTGGCCGCTGTCGTCGAGGCGGGCGTGCCCGACCCGGAAACCGACGGGCTCATGCCCGCTGTGCTGCGCGGGTACGAGCGTATGATGCCCGAACTCACGGAAGCAGGCTTCGCGCCGCGCATGGTCGCCTGTCGCGGCCCGCTCGCCGTCGCGTCGCACCTCGTCGGCGTGACGGAATTGCTGATGGCCTCCCAACTCGAGCCCGAGCGCTTCGCCGCGCTGATCGAGAAGACCACCGAGTTGTGCATCCGCTGGCTGACCGCCCAACTGGAGCGGATCGCCGATCCCCTCGGCGTGCTCGTGCTGGACGACGTGGTCGGCATGCTCAGCCCCGAGGACGCCGAGGCCCTCGCGCTTCCGCATCTACAGCGGATCTACGACAGCTTCCCCGGCCTGCTGCGCCTCATGCACAACGACACGCTCAACGAGAACGTCTTCCCGGTCCTCGCGAAGCTCAAGCTGGACGTGTTCAACTTCAGTCACGGCACACCGATCGAGCGCGCCCGCGAACTGCTCGGCCCCGACACGGTGCTGATGGGCAACCTCCCCCCGCTGGACGTGCTCGTGCGAGGCAGCGTCGACGAAGTCCGCGCCGCGACCGAAGCCCTGCTCGAGCAGACAACCGCCGTCGCCCCCCTGCTTATCTCCCCCGGCGGCGGCGTCTCCCCCAGCACGCCCATCGAGAATCTGAAGGCCATGCTCGAAGTCGTCGCCGCACACTGACAGTACAGCAAGGAGCCATCATGACACGACGGTATTCACGGAGTATTCTGCTCATCACAGGCATCCTCGCAGCTGCGATGCCCGCGGCCGGAGCGGAGTCGCGGATTCAGTTCCTGGATGACGGCGCGGGGCAGATAGCGTGCGCGATCGACGACAACGTCGCGTTCACGTAAGAGTGCGGCAAGGACCTGGACCTGGTGCACCAGCAGCAGCGCAGCCCGTCGGGGAAA
>CAZEJA010000350.1:0-3856 GCA_964512215.1 uncultured Planctomycetaceae bacterium | reverse complement strand
CCTGTTCTTATTCGTTGATACACCACTCCTTACCGCTTAACTTAGGACCATTGGATTCTGTGCCCGACAGGTAGCCCGTCCGTGGGCGATGAGCAGGACGTGCATGGCGTACCGATCGCCGGGAGCGATCAGAGGGGTGAGCACCTCGTGGGCCCTCTCGGGCGGCACGCCGTCAGCCAGCAGGCCCAGGCGCCGGGCGATGCGGTGGACGTGCGTGTCGACGGGGAAGACGGCCTTGCCGAAGGCGAACATCAGCACGCACAACGCCGTCTTGGGCCCCACGCCGTCGAAGCCCAGCAGGTAGTCGTAGGCTTCCCGGTCGTCTCGCGCGGAGAGGAACGCCAGGCTGATCCGTCCGCGGTCGGCGCGGATTCGGCGGAGAATACTGCGGATGTGCGGCGCCTTGATGCGGCTGAGCCCGCTGACGCGGATGCACCTCTCGATGGTCGAGACGCGCGCGTCGGCGACAGCGGTCCAGGACGGCAGGCGCCGGCGCAGGGCGCGCAGGCCCGCGGAGCTGTTGGCGTTGCTGGTGTTCTGCGAGAGGATCGTCCCGACGAGCACCTCGACCGCGTCGCGCCGGGGCGTCCACGCGCGCGGACCGTAGGCCTTCGTCAGGCGTGTCAGGAGTCGCCGCGCGGGGGCTGTCCGTGCCGCGGACACGGTCAGGCGCTCGTCGCGGCGTCGACGGTGCTGCGCCGCTTCCGGAAGCCGGCGGCGCCCGGGGAGATCTCGGAGCGGGGCAGGCAGTTGCCCAGAACCGGGTCCATCTCGAGGTAGTCCTCCCACCGCGTCATGGTGCTGAGGATTTCCTTGCCTCGCTTGCAGTCCTCCAGCGTCAGCTTGCCTTCCCGCAGCAGGTCGTAGTAGGGTCCGAGGTCGGTCTGCTGATAGAGCCCGGCGAACAGTTCATAGAACCGCTGCCGGTCCAGGCGCGTGGGGGTCACGGCGTGCAGCGCGTCGTAGGCGCGATAGTCGTACGTCAGCAGGTCGTCGAACCGCTCGCGGAACAGTTCCGTGCCCGGCAGGGGGGTCAGGACGGTGAACTGCGTGTGCGTGATCTGGCGGGATGTCACGTAGTCGCGCAACTGCTTGAAGTCGTCCTCCTCCCAGTCGGGGTCGACCAGGAACGCGCCCCAGATGATCACGCCGTTGTCTTGCAGGATGCGGATCGCCTCGTCGTTGACCTGGGCGGAGTTCTTCTTGTTGACGCGCTGCAGGGCCCGGTCGTTGGCGCCTTCGAGGCCCAGCAGGACCGCGTAGAGCCCGATATCCACCCACTTGGCCAGCAGGTCCGGGTGGCGGACGATGGAGTCGGTGCGGCACTCCATGGAGAAACGCATGTCGATGCCTTCGGAGCGAATCCGATCGGCGATGGCGTCTTCCCGCTTGTAGTTCAGCAGGAAGTTGTCGTCCACGAACGTGATGTGATCCGTGTCGACGGCGCGGATCTCCTCCAGCACGCGCTGCGGCGTCATCTGGCGCGTCTTGCCCCGGTAAAACTCCCAGACGCTGCAGAAGTTGCAGCGGTACGGACAGCCGCGCCCGGTCGCGACGGAGGCATCCGGCTTGTCGAACAGGAAGAAGTACTCGTCGCGGTACTGCCTGACGAGGTCGCGCCGCGGCAGGGGCAGGGCGTCCATGTCGACTTCCCTGCCGTCGCGCGGGTTGACCTTGTAGTGCTCCCCGTCGCCGTTGCGCCAAACGAGGTTGGGCACGCCGCCGAGGCGGCGGTCCGTCTCCAGTGCCCGGATGAGCGGCGGGAAGACGAGTTCGCCTTCCCCGATCGCGATCGCGTCGACGTACGGCAGGTAGAAATCTTCCGGCATGAGCGAGCAGTGGTAGCCGCCCACGACGGTGAAGATCTCGGGGGCATGTTCTTTGACGCGTCGCAGCACGTCCTGGGCGGCGTACACTTCGGTCGTCAGGGCCGTCACGCAGACGACGTCCGGCTGGAACGACTCCAGGGCCCCCTGCAGGCCGTCGTCGATCCGCATGTCGAGGATGCGAACGTCGTGATCCGGCACGGAGGACGCGAGAATCTCCAGCGCGAGCGGCTCGGGCATGGCCGCCAGCCGAAACCCGATCCGGGACGACTGACATTCAGGATGCACCAGCAGGATGCGCACGACAGCGACGTCCTTTCCCAGGTCTTCTCTCGCGGGGGAGAGCGTCCTTTCCGGCGACGTGGGCGATACTCCGCCTTCGTCAACAGTATATCCGGAAGGACAAGCTTACGAGAGGGAAAAGGAAAAGCAAGGGGGTGGTGGGGCGGAATCCGGTGTGTTTTTGCGGATTCTCGTGGCGGGGCGTCAGCCGATCCAGCCAGCCGGGCCCGAAGTGCCCGCCTCCCTGCCCGCAGCCGGGGCGAGGTCCCGCCCCCAGGCGCTGCGCCGCTCCACGAGCATCGTGAGCGTCTGCTCGATGGCCTGCCTGCTTCGGTAGAAGCCCGCCTCCACGAGACGACAGTGCACCTGTCCGCACGTGTCGATGAGTTGGCCCGTGGTCGCGGTCCGCGTGCTGCCGCCGAGGTGGGCCTGGATCTGGTGGACGATCTCCTGCGCCCGCGTCAGCCGCTCGTCCGCGAGCGTGAAGTCATCCGCGTCGAAGGCGTCGAGCGCCTCGCGACAGAGGCGGATCGCCGCGTCGTAGAGCACTTCCGCCAGGCGCCGAGGCGGCGCGGTCGCCCGCTGCGTCGCGCGGTAGGCTTCCGCGGGGCTGCTGGCGGCAAAGAGGATGTCGTCGGTGGAACGGGTCATGCGAGACTTTCGCAACCTGCCTGCGGCAGGCAGGCTCATGGTGTCCAGAGAACCTATCGGCATGACGGCGCGAGAGGCTTTAGCGCCGGGGGCGCTGCGGGGAGTGCGAACGGATCGGTGACGTCCTGGCGGCCGGTCCGGACCCGTTGCCCTTGGCGACGTTCTCTACGAATTCCGCGCTCCACCGGGAGGTCAGCACGAACGGCGCGACGTAGGCGGCTACGAACGACCCGCTGCTGCTGGACATGTGCCCGCCGACGTGTCCCTTGGCGGCCATCTCGTCGGACCAGCCCACCTGGTACAGCCTGCTGTAGATCTGGCGGCGGCGCGTGGTGAGGGGCATGGCGAAGCCCACGCGTCCGGCGGACGACGTGTGCTCTCCGTCCATGGTGCCGGCCACCGTCGTCCCCATGCCCAGCAGGACCCAGTCCCGCGACGAGTTCAGGCTGATGATGCCTCGCTCGGTCCGCTGCAGCGCCCAGTCCAGCATGTACTGGGGCGACAGCGACGGGGCGATCATGATGATGCCGTCGACGGGCGCCTGGGCCGGCAGGCACTCAGCCGTCCAGGCGGCCAGGGCGCTGCCGCCGCTGTGCCCGACCAGCACGACCGGGCGGTAGGGGTGAGCCCATCGGTACCGCTTGACGTGTTCGGCGATCTGAATGGCTTTCTGACGGTTGCGGGTCTCGGCCCGCTGGTTGTAGAGCATGCCCAGCGAACTGGTCCAGTCGTACAACTCGATCGCCCAGTCGACGCCCCCCGCGTCGAGCCCCCGGCAGATGTCGACGTTCAGCTTGCTGCGTCCCTCGATACCCGGCAGGACGATGACCAGCCCGCGGTCCAGGCGATCGGGCGTCACGTAGGGCTGAGACGTCGTGCAGCCGACCGGGGCGCCGCACGCCAGCAGCAGAATGGTGACGAGTGCGATTCTCATGCGTGTGGAGATTATACCGGAATAGATGCCCCAGTGCGCCGACTCCAATACGAGGCGCCGCCGCGGAAGGGCAGCAGAAGCCGGCTGAGGAGTCCCGACCTGTCGGGGCGCATGGGCCGGGGGGGCCCCCCCCAGGGGGCGGGGGGCCGGGGGGGCGGGGGCC
>CAZEJA010000349.1:0-3860 GCA_964512215.1 uncultured Planctomycetaceae bacterium | reverse complement strand
ATCGAGCGCGGGCTCGCGGTGAAAGCGAGAGAGGTCGCCGACGATGCGCCGCCGTTCGCGCGAGTCGATCAGCGGGCTGATGTCGTAGGCGTCGGGGAACTTCCGCTTGCCCGTCACGATCATCCGCCACGCGTCGACAGGGTCGGACTCGGTGACGAAGCTGTAGTCGGTGTTGGTGTAGCCCACCGCGAGATTGCGCGGCGAGAGCCCCGTGCCCTGCATGGCGACGTGCTCGGCGCTCGTGGTAATGCACGCCGCCCCGGCGGCCGCGGCGATGTCGGCGTTGCCCGTCGAGTCGATGACGACCTTTGCCCGAACGACGCCGCGCCCGTGCGGTGTCGCGACGATCGCGCCCGTGACACGATTGCCCTCGACCAGCGCCCCGCAGCCCAGCGTGGCGAACCAGATGTCGGCGCCAGCCTTGCGAAGCTCGCTGCGCCACCACTCCTGCTTGGCCTGGATGTTCCAGCCCCCGCGGACTTTCGGCGCCTTCATCGCTGCAACGCCGCGGTCGACCTCGGCCGTGAAACCCTTGCGGTAACCCCAGTAGTACTTCGCGATCAGCCCGAGCGTGCCGACGCCGCCGAGGCCGCACTGGTACTCGACGACCAGTGTCTTCGCTCCGCTGCGAGCGGCTGCGATGCCGGCCGGCGCCCCGCCCGTGCCGCCGCCAATGACCACGACGTCGTATTCTCCGAGCACAGGCAGGGCCCGCGGACCCGACGGAATCGTCGCGGGCGCCTTTGCGGTCGGACGCAGGCCCGCGAGTTCCTCCCGCACCTCGCCGGGCCCGGCCGACAGTTTCCCTGTGGCAGGAACATGCGGCGAGTTCGGTCTGGGAAGGCCCTTTGCGTCCACCGCGGCTGCGGCGCCCATGGCGCACCCCACACGCATCAACGCCAACGGGCGGAGGAGATCTTCAGTAGTGTCTCCCGCCAGATCCGCACAGCCGCCCAGGACGTAGAGGCGATCCACCCCGGCTGGAGTGCAGACTTCCAGACCGGCCTTGATGGGGTCTGGCCTTTCGGTCAGATCGCGAGTGGCGGAGACGATTCGATCCGGCAGGACCTGGAAGAGTTGGTCCGATGCGTCCGCTTGAGCGGGATCGAACGTCCGATCGCGGGCGATCTGCTCAGCCGCGGCGAAGGAGGCGAAGCTGAGATCCTTCATCGAGATCATCAGCGTGTACTCAATCGCATCAAGCCGCCCGCGCGGCGAGGGGAAACTGAAGGGCAGTTTCCTCGCGGAGATGCCCGCGCCCGTGCGGGCCTCTCCGCCGACGACTACGCGGCGGAACCTCTGCGGGCCGAGACGATACGGGCGGAAACGTGCGCCAGCCATCCGGGCGACAGTGGCCCGTTCGGTGGCGTCGATGATGACCTTGGCGACGACGCCCTGACGGCCGGCGCGGTTGGCCATCACGATTCCGGCAGGTCTGCCGTCGGCATCGCGCAGTACATCGGTGGCGGCGCAACCGTACAGGAAGCTCACTCCTGCGTCGAGCAGCGCCTGGTCCAGCGTCCGTTTGACATGCATGGGCGTGGGCACGGGCCGCACAGGCGCGGCGGAGGGCAGCTCCGCGGCGATGACGATCTCCCCCAGCAGGATTCGCTTGACCCGCTTCGTCTTGTCGATGCGGAGTTTCACGTAACGCGCGGTCGTGTCGAAGGTCGCGCCGACGTCGACGGCGTCGCCCTCGTGCCCGCCTGTCTGCAGATGCCGGTTCGCCGCGGCGGCGACCCTCGTCCACTTCTGACGGTCGTCGGACGTCGAGATCGTGACCGTGTCGACCTCGAAGTCCCGGGGGCGCTGATACGCCAGAACGTACGCGCTGCGGAGGCGGCGCGATCGTCCGAGGTCCGCGACGATCGTCACGCTCCCGTCGTACTGCACGCTCTGCTTGGCGGAGTTCGACCACTTGCCGTCCGTCAGCAGCCTGGGCGGGTCCGTGTCCCGATGTCTAGCAGCCGATCGCAGGTCGGCTTCGTACGTAAACGGCATCGACTTCGGAAGGGAGCCCAGCGACGGGGCGCCGGGCATCTCGAAAACCGCCTTCTCCAGATCACTCTCCGGCGTTTCCCCATCCTCCAGCCACAGTCGCAGCGTCCCGCACACATCCTCGCCCAGGTAGGGACGCGGCGCCGCGAGAAACACGTTCGCGCCGCCCTTGGCCGCCTCGACCGCCGCGGCGACCGCCCCCGTCGACCCGCCCACCACGACGACATCCACGTCATACGCTACGGGTATTTTCCGCGCAGACTCCGTGACCGTCGTAGTCCCCGCGCCGGCGACCTGCGTCAGCGTCAGAAGCGCCGCCCCCAGCACAAGTCCTCTCACCCACATGTGATGCATGATCGCACTCCGTCCATTCCGGTATCCGACGTTGGACCGTCCAGCTACTTGCTCATCTGACGCAGGTTGGCGAGGCACTTGCGGACGCACTCGAGCGGGGCGTGCGCGTAGCTTTCCTGCTCGACGATGTACCACTCCGTGCCGCCGACGGTCTCGCACAGGTCGAAGCACCGTGCCCAGTCCACGTCGCCCTCGCCGATCAGCGCCTTGTCGTACCCGGCAGCGTATTCCTTCAGGTGCACCGTCCGGGCCCGGCCGGGGTATCTTTCGATATACGGCAGTATATCGCAGCCGCCGTGCAGGGCGTTGCCGATGTCCGCCTGCATGACGACCGATTCGACCGTGTTGTCGAACAGGACCTCCCACGGGATGACCCCGTCGGCCTCGCCGAACTCGTGGAAGTGGTTGTGATAGCCCGTCACCGCGCCGTGCGTTTCGAGGCGAGCGGCGATGTCGTTGAAGATGTCGGCCGTGCGGCGCCACGCGTCGGCGGAGTTGCGATACTCCTCCGGAAGCCCGGGCACGATGAGGAAGGGATTGCCGAGCACCTGATTGAACTCGACGGTCCGCTCCAACTGCTCGCCAAGCAGCGTGCTGATCTGCGTGTGCGTGCCGGCCGTCTTGAGTCCGTTGGCGTCCAGCAGCTTCCGCAACTCCTGCGCCGAGTAGTCGTAGTACCCCGCGAACTCCACGCCGTCATACCCCATGTCGGCCACCTGCTCCAGCACGCCGGGCAGATCCTCCTGACAGTCCTCGCGAACGGAGTACAACTGCAGCGCGATCGGCAACCTCGACATTCTTCATTCCTCCCGACTCAGTCTCTCTGTGACCTCTGTGTCTCTGTGGTCCGCTTCTTGTTTTCTAATCCGTGCAATCCGTGTAATCCGTGGACTCTACTTCGTCTTGAACTCTCCGAACGTACCCGGCATGTCGGCCAGGTGCTTGGCGAGCAGCGCCTTCATCTCCGCGAGCTTCGCCTTGTATGCGGGGTCGGAGGCCAGGTTCTTCTGCTCGCCGGGGTCGTTGTCCAGATCGTACAGTTGGTCGGCGTCGAAGTAGGTCTTGCGATGTTTCTTGAGGGCGTTGCCGCGTTCGGTGGCGTCTCCGCCGGGGAAGCCCATGTGCGACAGCGGCGCATCGGGGTCGATCTCGATCTTCCTGGCACGTTCGGGGCCCTCGCGCCGGGCTTTGTCCGCCACGTACTTCTGGAGCATCTTGAGCTTCTGCTCGCGCGTGCGCTGCTTGCTGGGCGGGATGCGCAGGGCGAGGTACTTCCAGCGTTTCGTGCAGACCGCCCGCGTGAAGCCGATCTCGAAGGCGAGCGAGTCGCGGATCTTGTCCGTTCTGCCCGTCAGCAGTCCCATCAGGTCGGCGCCGTCGATGTGCATCTCCTTCGGGGGCGTCACGCCGGCCGCGGCGAGGATGGTCGGGGCGAAGTCGATGTTCTGGACCAGCGCGTCGGATTGCCCGGGCTTGAGGACGCCTCTCCATCGCACGATGGTCGGGGT
>CAZEJA010000348.1:0-3877 GCA_964512215.1 uncultured Planctomycetaceae bacterium | reverse complement strand
GAGCGGGCACGAGTTGAACCACGCCCTCGTGCGGCGCCTCGCCGAGGCGGCCGCCCGGCCCGCGCAGGCTACTCCGGGCGAGCCGATCATGGACGTCCGCAAGGTCATGCGCCTCCTGCCCCACCGCTACCCGTGCCTGATGGTCGACCGCGGTCTCGAAATCGACGGCGATCACCGGGCGGTCGGCGTCAAGAATGTGTCGATCAACGAGCCCTACTTCCAGGGACACTACCCGGGACACCCGATCATGCCCGGCGTGATGATCCTCGAGGCGCTCGCGCAGCTCTCGGGCATCCTGCTCAGCCGCCGCCTGGAACACACGGGAAAGGTCGCCGTCCTGCTGAGCATGGACCGCGTGAAGATGCGGCGCCCCGCCCGCCCCGGCGACCAGTTGATCCTCGAAGCCGAGAGCATCCACGTCCGCAGCCGCACCGGGCACTGTCGCTGCCGCGCCAAGATCGACGGCGAAGTCGCCGCCGAAGCTGAGATCAAATTCATGCTCGTGGACGCCGAGCCCGTCTGACGGCCCCGACGAGAAAGCCCATGCCACAGATATCGCCATACGCCATTGTCGACGAAGCCGCCGAACTCGCCGACGACGTCCGCGTCGGGGCGTTCTCCTGCATCGGGCCTCACGTGAAGATCGGCCCGGGGTGCGTGATCCACAACAACGCCACCCTCACCGGGCGGACCACGCTGGGCGCCAAGAGCGAGGTCTTCCCGATGGCCGTCATCGGCATCGCGGCCGACCCGTCGCAAGGTCCCGGCGAGTGCACGATCGGGCAGGCGAACTTCATCCGCGAGCACGTGACCATCTACGGGGGCGTCGACCGCCCGACGCAGTTGGGCATCGACAACCTGATCATGATCAGTTCGCAGATCGGGCCCGGGGCGACGGTGGGCGATCACGAGATCCTCGCGAACCTCTCCGTGGTCGGCGCCGGCGCGGTGGTGGAAGACTACGTCCGCACGAGCGGCTTCACGACCGTGTTTCCGAACGTCCGCGTGGGGGCCTACACGATGATCGCGGGCTACACGGGCATCGACCGCGACGCCCCGCCCTTCTCGATGGTGCAGGGCTATCCCTTCCGCGTCCGCGGGGTCAACACGGAGAACCTGCGTCGCTGTGCGTTCGGCGACGCCGACATCCGGGCGCTCAAGAAGGCGTTCCGCGACCTGTTCAACGGCAACGGCGGCGAGGTCAACGCACGGGCCCTCAGGAAATTCACGAAGAAGCCCCCCGCCAACCCGCACATCCGCCGCCTCATCGAGGCCATCCAGCGCGGCGCCGATGCGCCGGAGGCGCCGAATGGCTGAGGTGACGGTCATCCGCGAGATCAACCCGTCCGCCCAGGTGGCGGCCGAGGCGGTCATCGGGCCCTACTGCGTCGTGGGCCCCAACGAGACGATCCGCCCGGGCACGGTGCTGCGCCGGCGCGTGTCGGTCACCGGGCACGTCACGATCGGCTCGGACAACTTCTTCGAGGAAGGCTGCATCCTCGGCGCCGACCCGCAGGACCTCAAGTACGCCGGCGGGCCCACGCTGCTGATCATCGGGCACCGCAACCGCTTCGGGCGGCGGTTCACCGCGCACGTCGGGACCGAAGTGGGCGGATTCCTCACGCGAATCGGCGACGACAACGTCCTGATGGAAGGCTCGCACGTGGCCCATGACTGCTACGTGGACAACAAGACGCTGCTGGGGCGGGAGGTGCTGCTGGCCGGGCACGTGCGCATCCAGACCGGTGCGGCTGTCGGGGAGCTAGCCGGGGCACACCACTTTACGACCGTCGGGCGGTACGCGCGCGTCGCGGCGCAGACGGCCGTGCGGCGCGACGTGCCCCCCTACACCCTCTTCGGACGGCGCGCGGACGGGCAAGTGTCGTCGCCGGCCGTGATCGGTGTCCACGAGGAAGGGATCCTGGCCGCGAAGCTGTCCGCCGACGAGGAGAAGGAACTCCGTCACACGCTGGCCGAGCTGTTCGACGACGAGTCGGCGCTGCAGACGAAGATCGAGCAGTTGGTGAACATGGGCGTGGAAGGCGAGGCGGCCGGCCTGTGCGAATTCTGCCAGCGCAGCTTGCGCGGGACGTTCGGGAGGCATCGCGAGCAGTTCCGCGGCGAGGCGCCGCCCGAAGCGCGAGCGTACCTGCCGCCCAATCTGCGAATCGCCGCAAGGAGATCCCTGTGAAGAGTTTCCGAGTCGCTGTCGTCGGCGCCGGGCGCATGGGCAAGCTGCACGCCCGCGTCCTGAGCGAGATGGACAACGCCGAGCTGGTCTGCGTCGTGGACGCCAACGAGGCCACCGCGCGCTCCGTCGCGAAGCAGCGCGACTGCGAAGCTCTCGCCGACGTGCGCCAGGCCGTCGACAAGGTCGACGCCGCCATCATCGCCGTGCCCACGCTGCACCACCTGGCCGCAGCCCGCCCCTTCGTCGAGGCCGGCAAGTGCGTGCTGATCGAGAAGCCCCTGGCGAGCGAAGTCGCCCCCGCCGAGGAACTGCTCGCCCTGGCGGCCGAGACCGGCGCCAGCATGCAGGTCGGACATACCGAGAGGTTCAACCCCGCGGTGATCGCCATGCGGAAACACGCGATCCGCCCGAAGTTCATCGAGGCCCACCGCATCAGCCCGTTCACCTTCCGCTCCGCCGACGTGGGCGTCGTGCTGGACATGATGATCCACGACCTCGACCTCGTGCTCATGCTCGCCGAAGGCAACGTCGAGAGCGTCCACGCCGTCGGCATCAACGTCATCGGCGCCCACGAGGACATCTGCAACGCTCGTCTCATCTTCGACAGCGGCACGGTCGCCAACGTCACCGCCAGCCGCCTGGCCATCAAGACCGAACGCAAGATGCGCATCTTCTCCGAAGAGGCCTACCTTTCGGTCGACTACGGTCGGAAGGTCGGCGTCGTCATCACGAAGAGCCAGAACCTCGACCTCATCCAGATGGCCAGGGACATGGACGTCGAGGACCTTGCGGAACTCGCCGAAAACGTCAACTACGCCGAACTGCTGAAGGTCGAGGAGTTGACGGTGGATGAATCCACCGAGCCGCTGCGCCGGCAGGCCGAGGCGTTCCGCGAAACCGTCGTCAACGGCGCGCCCCCCGTGGTGTCCGCCCAGGACGGGCTGGCCGCCATTCGCACCGCCGACCAGATCGTGCAGTCCATCAAGGAATACCGCTGGGACGGCAGCGAGAACGGACGCAAGGGGCTCGACATGATCCAGAAGGACGAGTAGAGAGGGACGCTACTTGCCGGGCTTGTATCTCGCGACGGCCTTATCGACAGCCACCTGGATGAACTCCGCCGACTGGACAATCGTCGCGTCGCCGCGGAGTTTCCGGAAGTACTCCTCCTGCAGTTCGATCAACTGCTGTCGCCGGAGCGTGCCCTCGATCTCCTCCTGGGCGTCCTCGAAACTCGTCTGCACGCCCGGCTTCACGGCTCGCGTCTTGACGATGTAGTACCCGCTGTCCGTCTCAATCGGATCGCTGACCTGCCCCTCGCTCATCGCGAAGGCCGCCTCTTCCACCTTCGACTCGAGGAAGCTCCCGGCCAGCATCATCGGCCAGATCCCTTCCTTCTTCGCCTTGATGCCTTTGGACAGGCGCACCGCGACCTTGCCGAACTCCTCGCCCTCTTTCAGCGCGGCGGCGGCTTCGTCGATGAGCGTCCGGGCCTTCTGCTTCGCGGCGTCTCGTTCCAGCTTCGTCGGCTTCGCGGCGCCGCCGGCCAGGAAAGCCCGCAGCGGCGCGGCGACGATCTGCATCTGGACCTTCTCTTCGGTCGTGTAGTCCTTGCGGTGCGCGCGGTAGTAGTCCCACAGCATCCGCCGGTTGACCGCGACGCTGGGCATGAAGCGGGCCTCCATG
>CAZEJA010000347.1:0-3885 GCA_964512215.1 uncultured Planctomycetaceae bacterium | reverse complement strand
GCTACCGCTGGCCGACCGTGACGATCTCGAAGGTCGACCTCCACCGCGCGCTGAAGATCAGCTATCCGGCGGCGACGTTGATGAAGGACGTCAAGGAGATTCGCGTGCGCACGCGGACCGACTACGGGCGGGCGATCTGGGTCGACGTCGTCGGCTCGGGCGGCAAGAGCATCCGCATCCGCGCCGCGGACATTCGCCTGTCGCTGCTTCGCTCGGGGCTGCCCGCCGCACGCGGGTTGTACTCGATGAACTGCACGATCCGCGACCGCGGGTCGGCGTTCGAGTTCGCCGACGGACGCGGCTTCGGGCATGGCGTGGGGCTCTGCCAGTGGGGCGCCCAGGGCAAGGCCGTCGCGGGGCGGACCGCCGAGGACATCCTCGACTTCTACTACCCCGGCGCCGTCCGCCTGCGAGCGTATTAGTACGGCAAGCTCTCCGCTCTCAGCTTCCCCCCGGGTGCCACCTTCAAGCGGAGTCCCGACGGAGTCGGGACGGAGCTTGTGGGTGCTCGTCCCCCTTGCTCTGCCCCCATTAGCTGCCGACGGTACAGGCCTCAGGTCAGGGGATCGCTTCCGGTCAGCAGGATGCACACGAGTTGGGCCATCGTGAGGAGATCCAGGAGGTTGTGATGGAGGATGTCGCGGACGGCGCGAGCGTTGCCGTCTGAAACGAAGCGATGGTACGCGTCGGGAATCGCCGCGCCGGGGATGTCGCCGTGCCTTGCCCGCCCGCACAGGAGATGCTCCAGCGTCTGCAGGCGGCAGTTGGGGACGCGCCCCTTGAAGCGCCGGCGGAACTCGTGCAGCAGGTCCAGGTGCGGCGGGTCGCGGTCGGGAAGCTCCACGCCGTGGAAGGCCGACCGCTCGCGGATCAGGTTCATGTCGAACGCCTTGCCGTTGAACGTCACCAGTACACCCGCGTCGGCGTAGCGGTGGGCGTAGCGCTGCAGGATGGCGGCCTCCTCCGCGTAGTCGCGGGCGAAGCACTGCTCGAACACGAGCTGCCCGTCGTGGAAGCTCATCAGCCCGACCAGGAAGATCATCGCCCCCGACAGCCCGCACGTCTCGGTGTCCATGAACAGCAGGTCCTCCGGGCGGGCGTCGGCGGCGTGACAGAGAGCGGGTGTGGCCGTCAATTCATCGAAGCGTTCGCGCGCCCCGCGCATCACGGCTGCGTACTCCGATTCCACCGCCAACTCGCCCTCGGCGACCTCCGCGAGCGTGCGGCGGATGAGATAGTAGACCCGCGCATCATTGTCGCTGACGGGTGTCTCGACGCCCGGGCACGCCTCCGCCAGCGTGAGCGGTTCGAGCGACGCCGCTGCTCCGCGGTTCACGCCCGAGTGTCCGTGCGCGCGGAGCAGTTCCGCCGCCGAGTCGAAATCCCCCCGCGCGATCGACCGCGTCAACATCGCCAGCTTCTTCCGTCGTGACTCCGAAAGCGCCATCACGCTCCCATTCTACCGTCCGAACCTCCGCAACAAGCCCACGGATCGCGATCCGTGGGCGTTACTCGGCGCTCTCCCTCAACATCCCCAGCAGCATCACCGTCGCCTGCTTGTCGGGCACGGGGTACCCGCTGCCGAGGTCCGGGTCGTGATGCAGCGGCGGGCGCAGGTTCGCGAGCCCCACGCAGCTCGGGCAGCCCGTCTCGCACGGGCACTCCGACACGATCCGTCGGCACATCTCCAGCCACGTGTCAATCAGCTCGTACCCCTTCTGCGAAAAGCCCAGCCCGCCCGGGTAGCGGTCGTAGACCACGATCGCGGGCACGCCCAGATTGTGCGAGTCGACCATGCCCGAGACGTCCCGCCGGTCGCACATCGCCAGCGACGGCAGGGCCGCCAGCATCAGGTTCCGCACGCCCATCAGCGCCTCGATCGTCTTGAACCCCGCAGCCGCCACGTCGTTCCGCATCGTTTCGCTGACCGTCCACCACATCGCCGTCGTCGGCAGCGTCTGGCTGGGCAGGTCCAGCTCGCCCTGGCCGATCAACTCCATCGTGTAATACTTGATCTTCCGGAACGCCGTCGTCTGCCACGTCACGTCGGCCGGGCCGAAGAACATCTCGCCGTCCAGGAACTCCTTGCGGTCGACGGGCTCGTCGAGGCGGCAACTGTTGGCCAGCACCGGCTGGGTGTAGTAGTCCACCTCGCACGGTTTAACCGCCGCGACCTTCGCTTCCGTGTCCAGGGCGGTCACGAGGTAGCTCTCGCCCTCGTGCAGATAGACCGCCTGCGGGTAGACGAGTTCCGGCGCGGAGATCGAATCGACGTTGCCGATCACGCGCCCGCCCTTGGTCTCGTCGGCGATGGCGTACGTGTCGGGGCTGATCGTCCGCAGGTTCACGCCCCGGGCGGGGATCTCGCTGCTGGACCAGTAGGTGCGGTCGTCGATGACCTTCATCTCCCCGTCTTCGGCGTAGATCGCGGTCACCTCGGACATCAGCGGGCCGAAATACGCCTCGTCCGATTCGGTCAGGGGCTTCTCGAAGCATGCACACGAAAGCTGCCCGGCCAGGATGTGCGGGTTGAACGGGTCGACCACGCCGTGCTCGTGCGAGGCGCCGAAGAGGTACTCCGGGTGGCGCATCAGGTACTGGTCGACCGGATCGTTGTAAGCGACGAGGATCACGAGGCTGTCCTGGCTGGTTCGCCCGGCCCGCCCCGCGCGCTGCCACGTCGAGCAGATCGTCCCCGGGAAACCCACCAGCAGCGCCGCGTCCAGGGCGCCGACGTCGATGCCCAGTTCCAGCGCGTTCGTCGCCGAGACGGCCAGCAACTGACCCGAGAACAACTCCTGCTCGATCTGCCTGCGTTCGCTGGGCAGATACCCGCCGCGGTAGGGGCGGATCCGCCGCGACAGGTCGTCCTTGCCGGACAGCATGTCGGCGGCGTACTTGTAGATCAGCTCGGCCGCCACGCGCGACTTGGCGAAGACGATCGTCTGCGTCCGGCGGCGCACGAGTTGCGTCAGCAGTTCGACGGCCTCGATGTTCGCGGACCGGCGCGAGACCTTGTCGTCCTCGGCGAGGAACGGGGGATTCCACAGCGCGAAGTATTTCCGCCCGCGCGGCGCGCCGTCGTTGTCGACCAGTGTCATCTCCCGCCCGGTCAGCGAGGCGGCGAGTTCGACGGGGTTCGCGATCGTCGCCGAGCAGCAGATCACCTGCGGCTGCGATCCGTAGTGCTCGCACATTCGCAGCAGGCGCCGCAGCACGCCCGCGACGTGGCTGCCGAAGATGCCGCGGTACATGTGCACCTCGTCGACCACGATGTACTTCAGGTCGCGCAGGAACGCGTGCCACTTGCCGTGGTAGGGCAGGATGCCCACGTGGACCATGTCCGGGTTGGTCAGCACCACCGACGCAGCCGTGCGGATCCGCCCGCGATTGTGGCTGGGCGTGTCGCCGTCGTACACCGCCGGGCGGAGCACGTCGCTCAATGCCTCGTCGGCCGCCCACGACTGCAGCGTGCCGTGCTGGTCTTGCGTGAGGGCCTTGGTGGGGAAGATGTACATCGCCCGCGCGCCGGGGTCCTGCAGCAGGCTGCACGCGACGGGCAGGTTGTAGCACAGCGTCTTGCCCGACGCCGTGGACGTGACGATCACCACGTCGCGCCCCCCGCTGATCGCATCGACCGCGGCCGCCTGGTGGGTGTACAACTGATGGATGTTCTGCTTTCGCAACAGCGACCGCATCGCGTCGGGGATCTCGACGCTCGGATTGGCGTAGGCCGCTTCCCGCGCCTCGATCGCCCGCACGTGCACGATCTGATCGCGATATTTCCGCTCGCCCGTGATGTCCTTCAGAAATGCGCGGGCATCCATACGGGGCATCATCGCAGAGATCGCGGCGGGGGACAAGGGGAATTAGGGGTATGTTAGG
>CAZEJA010000346.1:0-3891 GCA_964512215.1 uncultured Planctomycetaceae bacterium | reverse complement strand
GCACCGACGACCTGGAGGTGCTCGACGCCGAACTCGGCGACAGCGAAGACCTGCTCGAGATGGCCCAGGAGGCCAGCGTCATCAAGCTGGTCAACGAGTTTTTCCTCGAAGCGATCAGCGAGCGGGCCAGCGACATTCACATCGAGCCCTACGAGAACGACCTGGCGATTCGCTACCGCATCGACGGCGTGCTGCACGAGGCGTCGGTGCCCCCGCAGATCCAGCGCTTCCAGGCGGCCATCATCAGCCGCATCAAGATCATGGCCAACCTGAACATCGCCGAGAAGCGCCTCCCGCAGGACGGGCGGATCAAGTTCCATGTCGGCGGGCGCCAGGTGGACGTCCGCGTCAGCGTCATCCCCATGCTGTTCGGCGAGGGCATCGTCATGCGCCTACTGGACAAGGCGACCGTGCTGTTCACGCTGCCGCAGTTGGGGATGGAAGCCGACACGTTCGGCATCTTCCAGGAACTGATCTCGCGACCGTACGGCATTCTGCTGGTGACGGGCCCGACGGGAAGCGGCAAGACGACGACGCTGTATGCGGCGCTGCAGGACATCGTCTCGCCGAAGATCAAAGTGCTGACGGTCGAGGATCCGGTGGAGTATCACCTGGACGGCGTGAACCAGATCCAGGTCCAGCCGAAGATCGGCATGACGTTCGCGCGCGGGCTGCGGGCGATTCTGCGACACGACCCGGACGTGGTGATGATCGGCGAGATTCGCGACCTGGAGACGGCCGAGGCGGCCATCCAGGCGTCGATGACCGGTCACCTGGTGTTCTCGACGCTCCACACGAACGACGCCAGTTCCGCGGCGACGCGTCTGCTGGACATGGGCATGGAGCCCTTCCTGGTCACGAGCACCTTGGCCGGCGCGATGGCCCAGCGCCTGGTGCGCACGATCTGCAAGGACTGCAAGGAAGAATACGAGCCGGACCGCGAGACGCTGCCGGCCGGGCTGGACCTCGAACCCGGCGCGCCGCAATACCGCGGCGCCCGAGGACCGGCGTGCCGGGGCACCGGGTACCGCGGGCGGACGGGCATGTTCGAACTGATGGTAGCCACCGACGCCCTTCGCGAACGGATCATGAACCGCTCGTCGGCCAGTCAGATCGCCGCGACGGCCAAGGACGACGGCATGCGGTTCCTGCGGGAAGACGGATGGGCGAAAGTCCGGGCCGGCATTACCACGCCGGAAGAAGTGATGCGCAGCGCAAAGGGCTGATCGAGATGCGGCAGCGGACCTGCCTGCGGATCGGCCGAGCTTGTGCAGGCCGGCAGGCGGGGCAATGATCGGCGAGTGACCTATGGCGACATTCGAGTACATCGCCCGAACGTCGAGTGGCGAGCAGGTTGCCGGCGTGATGCAGGCCGACAGCGAGACGGCCGTCGCGCGCACGCTCGACGAGCGGGAACTGTACCCCGTTCGCGTGAAGGAGCAGGCCGCCCGCAAGGCTGCCGCCCGGCGCGGGGGACGCATCCGCATGCGCGACGTGGGGGTCGCCTACGGACAGATCGCCGACCTGCTTCGCGCGGGCGTGCCCAAGCTGCGGGCCCTGGAGACGCAGTCCCGCGCGGGCTCGAATCGGACCCTCAGTCAGTTGTTCCTCCGCGTTCGCGACGAGGTGTCGGGGGGCAAGACACTGGCCGACGCGATGAGCGGGCACCCCGCCGTGTTCAGCGAACTGCACCTGGCCATGATCCGTGCCGGCGAGCGGGGCGGGTTCCTCGAAGACGTGCTGATGAACCTGTCGGACTACCTCGAGCGCGTCGACGACCTGCGGAGCAAGGTGCGCGGGTCGATGGTCTACCCGGCCGCCCTGACGATCGTGGGCATCCTCGCGATGATGGTGATCCTCATCGCCGTCGTTCCCCAGTTCAAGCCCATCTTCGAGGGCTACCCGCTGCCGATTCCGACGATCGTCCTGTTCGCCCTCAGCGATCTGCTGGTGGAGTATCTGCCGCTGCTGATCGGCTTGATCGTGCTGTCGGTGCTGGGCCTCCGGACGCTGCTGCGGAGCGAGTTCGGCAAGGAACTGTGGGACCGCTGGCGCCTGCGCCTGCCGATGGTCGGGCGCCCCATGCGCATGGTAAGCATCACGCGCTTCTGCCGCATCCTGGGCACGCTGCTGCACAACGGCGTGCCGATTCTCCAGTCGCTGGCCATCAGCAAGGACGCCACCGGCTGCTCGACGCTGTCGTCGAGCATCGAAGTGGCGGCCGAGAACGTCAAGGCGGGCGAGCCCCTGGCCGCCCCGCTCAAGCAGAGCGGGCTGTTCCCCGAAGAGGTCCTGGAGATGATCGCCGTCGGGGAGGAGTCCAACCAGTTGGAGAAGGTGCTGGTGCGGATCGCCGACACGATCGAGCGCCGGACCAATCGCCAGGTGGACGTCGCGGTTCGTATGATCGAGCCGCTGATTCTCGTCGCCCTGGCGGCCGTCATCGGCTTCATGGCGTTCGGGCTGTATTACCCCATTTTCAGCATGGCAAAATCCATGAGATAGACCGGAGTCCGTACCCGTACAACCCACCGCGGCCGCCCTGCGCTGCCCGGGGGATGCGATGAACGAGTTAGGAAAGGAACAGACGCAATGAAGACACGCAACCGTGGAACGAGAGGCTTTACGCTGATCGAAGTGCTGATGGTGATCGTCATCATCGGGATGCTGGCCGGTGCACTGGTCGTGTGGGTGATCCCCGCGCGGGACAAGGCGAAGATCGACACGACCAAGATCCTGATCCAGCAGGTCGCCGACTCGCTGGAGCGGTACAACAACGACATCGGGCACTACCCCTCGGAGGATGAAGGCGGGCTGGCCGCCCTTCGCACCAAGCCCACGTTCGACAACGAGCGTCTGTCCAGCAAGTGGGCGGGCCCGTACCTGAAGAAGACCCCGCGCGACTCCTGGGACAACGAACTGACGTACGAGATGGTGGACAACGCGGCGGAGGAAGGTCTGCTCGTGCCCTTCAAGCTCGTCTCGAAAGGGCCGGACGGCGAGGAAGGCACGGATGACGATATCACCAACGCCGAAGAGGACGACGACGGCGCGGTCTAGTTCCCTCGCGTGGGACGGCGAGGCGACGGGCGCCCCGCGTGCGCGCAGGCGAGGGTTCACGCTGGTCGAGGTGGGCCTGTCGCTGATGATCGTGACGCTCCTGGCCGGGCTGGTGGTGACGAGTTTTACGGGCTGGCAGTCCGCGCGGCGCCTGCAGGAAGGCGCGGCGCGGTTCGAGGCGACGCTGCGGATGGCGCGGGCGGAGGCGGCCAATCGCGGGCGGCGCCTGCAGTTGGCCTTCGACGAGGACACCGGCGACTGCCGCGTGCTCTGGGAGGCCGACCCGCTCGGCGAGCCCGGGACGTTTGCGGACTTCAGCGCCTGCACGTGGCGGTCGTATCTGCCGAACGAACTGGTGCGGGTCGTCCGCTGCCAACTGACCGGGCCCAGCGCCTACCGGACGATGACGGCCCAGCAGGGCATGGATGACGGCGTCGACGACGAGACGCTGGCTGCCATCACGTTCTATCCGGACGGGTCGAGCGACTTCGCGGTGATCGAACTGGCCGACGTGACGGACGGCGACGAGGAGGCCGACCCGACGGCGCGGCGGGCGCTGATCGAGCTGGATGGGCTGAACGGAACGATGACGACCACGATGCTGACGGCTGAGGACCTGGAGGAGTTCGACATCGAGTCGCCGGAAGATCTGGAGGAGCTTCGTTCCTCTGATGATGATGAGTAGACCGGACGCGACAACCTGGCGCATCGCGAGTTCCCGCCGAATGAGACGGGGCAGACGGGCGGGGATCGTCCTGCTCGAAGTCGTTCTGTCGATCTCGATGGTCTTCGCGATGGCCGGCGTGCTGTTCCTGGGCGTGGACAGCTCCG
>CAZEJA010000345.1:0-3896 GCA_964512215.1 uncultured Planctomycetaceae bacterium | reverse complement strand
GTCTGATTACGTGGATCGATCTGAACGTGCCCGATCACGGCACGTGGAAGGAGCAGGCGGGCGGCAAGACGGCGGGCGACTACGCCGCGAAGCGGCTGGCGATCCGCAACGCCTACGCGGGCATCGGCGACGATCCCGAGGCGATCCCGACGGCGAAGAAGACGTCGGTGACGTTCATCCGCCCCCCGACCCAGCCCAAACCGACCATCACCATGCCTCGCGTGGCGGGCTGGCCGATGACGGCGGGCGCGGCTGCGCTGAAGCAGGCCGCCGCGGGCGGGCCCAAACAGCGGACCGTCGATCTCGGCGGCGGCGTAGCAATGAAGCTCACGCTCATTCCGGCCGGCGAGTTCGTCATGGGCGACGCCGAGGGGCAGCGCGATGAACTGCCGTTGGCGAAGGTGGGCATCGACAAGGCCTTCTGGATGGGCACGCTCGAGGTTACCAACGCCCAGTTCGGGCAGTTCGACCCGACCCACGACAGCCGCTACATCAACCAGCAGTGGAAAGACCACACCACGCCCGGCTATCCCGCGAATCGTCCGCCCCAGCCGGTCATCCGCATCTCGTGGAAGCAGGCCAATGCGTTCTGCCAGTGGCTGAGCGAGAAGACGGGCGAGTCCTTTACACTGCCGACCGAGGCCCAGTGGGAGTACGCCGCCCGGGCGGGCACGAATACGTCGCTGCCCTGGGGCGACGCGACGGGCGATTTCTCGAAGCACGCCAACATGGCCGACGAGTCGATCAAGCTGCTGGCCGTCAGTGGCGTGAATCCCAAGCCCAAGGCCAACGCGCCGATCACGATGGACTTCCTGCCGCGGGAGGCGAAGTTCAATGACGGACACCAGATCGTCTGCGACACGGGCACGTACAAACCCAACGCGTGGGGTCTGCAGGACATGCACGGCAACGTTGCGGAGTGGACGCGGTCGCTGTACCGCCCGTACCCGTACCGCAACGACGAGCGGAACGACACGAAGCTGGAAGGCGAGCGAGTCGTTCGCGGCGGCTCGTGGCGCGATCGGCCGCACCGCTGCCGCTCGGCTTTCCGCCTGAGCTATCCGCAGTGGCAGAAGGTCTTCAACGTCGGCTTCCGCGTCGTCTGCCCCGTCAACGGGAAGATCGCCGCCAAGTAGGGGGCTGCGAAACGCTACGACAGGTGGGTGCCGTGGGCTGTCCCCTGGGGACAACCACGTGGCGCGACGGCGGACGATACGTGGTTGCTGCGCTCCGCTCCGCAAACCACGGCACCCAGTCTGTCTGCCCTTTTGTCTGAGAGGTCTTCCATGATGAAACTCCGGGTCGTCCTTGCCCTGTGTCTGCTGGCTGTGCTGTCCGGCGGTATTCACGCCAAACAGCCGAACATCCTCGTCGTCCTCTTCGACGACCTTGGCTACTCGGACCTCGGGTGTTACGGGGGCGAGATACGGACGCCGAACATCGACGCGCTGGCGGGCAACGGCGTGCGGATCGAGTCGATCTACAACTCCGCCCGCAGCTGTCCGTCACGGGCGTCGCTCATGACCGGGCACTATCCGCCGCACGCGGGCGTCGCGAGCTTCACGACGCGGAACCCCGACAAGCGGAGAGGCCCGGCCTATCTGGGGCGGCTGAACGACCAGTGCGTTACCTTGGCCGAGGTGCTCAAGCCCGCGGGGTACGGGTGTTACTACGTGGGCAAGTGGCACTTGCACGACGAAACCGGCCCGACGCGGCGGGGATTCGACGAGTTCTACGGGTACCGGCAGGATCACTCGCACGACCAGTGGGACGCGAACTATTACCAGCGGTTGCCCAAGGGGCGCAACAAGGAAATCGACTATCCGCAGGGCGAGTTCTACGCGACGGACGTGTTCAACGAGTACGCTCTGGAGTTCATCCGTCAGGGACAGGCCCGGAAGAAACCGTGGTTCGTGTTCCTCGGGCATTCCTCGCCGCACTTCCCCGTCCAGGCGCCGGCGGCCAGCGCGGACGAGTATGACAAGATATACCAGCGCGGCTGGGACGTGCTCCGCGAGGAGCGGTACGCGCGGATGAAGAAGATCGGCCTGGTTGATGGCGACCGCTGGACGCTGACGGAGCGGTCGACGGTTCCCGTGGATCGCCCGGACAGCGCCAACGGCTACCCGGGCAAGCCCAATCCCGCATGGGCGTCGCTGCCCGAGCCGCGCCGCCGCGACCTCGCGCGTCGCATGGCGCTGTTCGCCGCGATGGTCGAGCACGTCGACCAGGGGCTCGGGCGGATCATCGAGCATCTGAAGGCGACCGGCGACTTCGAGAACACGCTCATCCTGATCCTGAGCGACAACGGGGCCTGCTACGAGTGGGGGCCCTTCGGCTTCGACGGGCGGTCCCGCCTGGGCAAGACGACGCTGCACACCGGCGAGCAACTCCGCGAGATGGGCGGGCCGGGCACGCATCACTCGTACGGCAGCGCCTGGGCGAACCTGGGCAACACGCCGCTGCGCCTCTACAAGCACTTCACGCACGAAGGCGGCGTCTGCACGCCGATGATCGCCCATTGGCCCGCGGGCATCGAGCGGAAGGGCGCCTGGGTCCGCCAGCCCGGGCACATCATCGACGTCATGCCCACGCTGTGCGCCGCGGGCGGGGCGAAATATCCGAGCAGTTTGGGCGGCAGGAGGATCACGCCGGCTGAGGGCGTCGACCTGATGCCCGCGCTGAACGGCAAGGCCCTGCCGGAGCGGTCGATCTACTTCGAGCACCAGGAAGCCCGCGCCCTGATCCGCGGCGACTGGAAACTCGTCTGGTCCAAGCGCATGCCCCACGAGATCCAGTGGGAACTCTACAACCTGAAGACGGACCGCTGCGAGACGACCGACGTCGCCGCCCGGAACCCGAAGCGCGTCCAGCAGATGGCCGACGAGTGGCTGGCCTACGCCAAGCGCGTCAAGCTGTTCCCGTTCTACACCCCCCCCGCAACCGGCGGGAAGAAGGCCAAGCGTAAGTGACTGCCGGGAACGGCCGGGCGCCGTGGGCTGCGACCGCGACGCCACCACCACGTGGCTGGGGGCGGGAGCGGCGGCAGGCCGTCTTGCCCCGTCCCTGTTCGCCCAGGAAACCGACAGGTGCTTCGTCGATCAGCATGCGCTCTCGGCTGCCCGGCCCAACGCGCGACCGAATTCGCGCAGTTGTGCCTTGGCCTCTTCGGATGCCAGGGGACCCGTTGTGACACTGAAAGGAACTCCGGCCTTCACGATCACGCCGGGCTCGACGACCTGAGCGCCCGCGGCTCGGAGACGCTTCTCGATGGCTCGGACGGTCCGGTGGCCTCCGTAGGCGCAGTTCACAGAAAACGCGCCTCCCACCTTGCCGGCAAGACTCGAAGCCCCCAGACGACGCAGGGCCGATCGCACGGGCCCGGACAGGCCGGCACGGATTCCGAGCGAACCCGCGTGGCACGGACTACCGACGACGACGATCTGCTCGTCTGCCACGTCCCACGCCGTCATCTCGCCGGCGGACTGGAGGCGGGCCTCCACGCCCTCGGCCCTCAGACCCTCGGCGATGTCTTCTGCGGCCCGCCTCGTGTGTCCGGTGACTGTGTGGTATACGACCAACGCGTTCATGTCTCTCACCATATTCGGGCGGCTGACGTTGTACAAGCACGGAGGACGCATATCGAACCCGAGCGGCCCGCGCAGCCGACCCACAGCTTCCGGGTCCCGTTGACGTCCCACCTGACCGACAGATCGACCTCCCCACCGGGTTCGCCTGTTCCCGCGCTCATTCCCTGATCTCGTAGTTGTACCGTTCGAGGATTCTGCCCATCACGATCGAGGCGGCGATGATCAGGGGGATGGACACGCCCAGGCGGACAGCGGTGAAGATCGGTCCCATGATTGACAGCTCGAACGTCGTCATCGGAATGCGAC
>CAZEJA010000344.1:0-3901 GCA_964512215.1 uncultured Planctomycetaceae bacterium | reverse complement strand
AATACGCCGCTGGTCACCGATTGCCCGTCGTGGCCCCGGAAGACCAAGGCCTGGTGCTCGCAGGCCCACGGCCCGGCGACGGGCTGCGGCAAGCGCCAGATGCGCAGGTGTCGCTCGGCGCGGCGGTCGCCGCGGACGCCCGTGGCCACCGCCGCCACCAGCCGGCCGTCCGGGGAAAACGCCACCGATTGCACGTATGGTTTGTGAACGTCACCGTCGATATTCTCGAGACGGAACCGACAGAGTATGTTCAGCAGCGGCGCGTCCCAGACCTCCACACAGTCTTTGCCGCCCCAGGCGACGCGCGTCCCATCGGGCGAAACCGTGATGCACCGCTGCCCGAACCAGATCTGGGAGGCTGTGCCGGATCGACCGGCGTTCTCCAGGTCGAAGACGTATAGCCCCGCGGCGTTTGCGGCCGTGGCGACGACGTATCGCCCGCCGCCCGAAACCGCCAGCGCGTTGATGAGATGGCTGGCGTACGCCCCCAGTGGCGTGCCCGGATCGCCGGTCCGCAGGTTCCAGATGTGCAGCGGCTTCTTCGCGTCTTGGCTGTCCTTCGCGATCACGCGGCCGCCGTCAGGCGTGACCGCCACGGCCAGCACCGCCGCCTCGTGCGTGAACAAGTGCTGCTGCTTGCCCGCGACCAGGTCCCACACACGCACGGTCTTGTCCTGCCCGCCGGTCACTGCCCGCATGCCATCCGCAAACACGGCCAGGGCATTGATCTTGCCGTCATGCCCCCCCAACACGTGGATCGGCTTGGCGGTCGCGTAATCCCAGGTGCGACACGTGCCGTCCTCGCCGGCCGCCACCACCCGCTTGCCGCCGCCGGCAACCGCGACACCGGTCACCGGTTTGGCATGCCCCTCGTAGCGGCGGATGAGTTTCTTCGTGGCGATGTCCAGCAACACAACGGCGCCGGCCTCATCGCCAACGAGCACTCCACGACCGTCCGGCGCGAACACGGCGGTGCGAGCCCCCTCGATGTTCTGCTGGAACACCTCGGCGGCGGGACCATCGGGGATGGCCGCGGCCTTTGTCGCGGTGTCGGACGGCGTGGCGGCGGACGGCCGTGGCGGCAGAGTGGCGCCCCCCGATCCGACAATCCACCAGATCAGCAGTCCAACGAGCACGCAGCCCAGAGCTGCCCCTCCGGCGATCAGGAGTTTCCTGGAGTCGGCCTTGCGGGCCGGGGAAATGTCGTCGTCCGGTTCGGCCGGGGGCAGGTCGTCGAGCCCGGACCCCGCGGCAACCTGCAGGGAGACATCCGCGCGTGCCGTGTCGGGGTCGGGCGTGGTTTCGGCCTCCTCGCCCCCAGCAGTGCCCGGGGCGCGGGCCGCGGAGGCCGACGGAGTCGGAACGTCCTTCACGGCTGTGAGATGCGAGATGTCGCTGTTGACGGCGTCAGGGGCGACCTTCAGCAGGTCGGAGGTCACTTCCTCCATCGACGGGTAGCGGTCTTCGGGCTTCTTGGCGATCATCCGGGCGAAGACGTCCTGCAGGCCCGCGGGAAGGTCGGCGATCGAGTCGGTCAGGTCGGGGATCGGATGCTCGCGCTGCGCGACGATCTTCTCGACCGGCGTCCGGCCGCCGTAGGGTATGCGTCCGGTCAACAGGCGATGCATGGTGCAGCCGAGCGAATAGATGTCGCTACGGGAGTCGGCATCCTTGGCGTTGGCGGCCTGTTCGGGGGCCATGTACTCCACCGTGCCCATCAGGTGTCCCGCCATGGTCAGCGCGATGTCGGCGCTGTATTCCGAGTCCTCGGTAAAGCGAGCGAGGCCCATGTCGAGGATCTTGACGGTCCCGTCGCGCCCGAGGAGCAGATTGGCGGGCTTGACGTCGCGATGGATCATGTTGCGGGCATGGGCGTACGAAAGCCCCCGGGCGGCCTGGAGGGTGATGTGAATGGCCATGTCGACGTCCAGGGCGCCGCGCTGCTTGACGATCTTCGCCGCATCCGTTCCGTCGACGAACTCCATCACCAGGTACAACTGCCCGTCGGTCTCGCCGGCGTCGTAGGCGGTGACGATGTTCGGGTGCGAGAGTCGCGCGACGGCCTCGACTTCGCGATAAAACCGCTTCACGTGGCGGGGGTTGGACACCTGCGCGCCGTGCATGACCTTGATCGCGACGAGGCGCTTCATCAGGCGGTGGCGGGCCTTGAAGACGCGCCCCATGCCCCCCGCGCCGACCACGCCGAGCACATGATAGTCCCCGATCACCAGCGAACTGCTGTGCTTCTGCAGCGCCGCGGAGGCCTGGTACTGCGTCAGCCGCCCGGCCTCGACGAGTTTCTGCGCGAAGGCCTCGGCCTCGCCGGACTCGACATCCATCCCGAACTCGCGCAGGAATTCCTCCACTCGTTCGGCGTCCAGCAGACGGCTGCCGGTGAGTTGCTCGATGAATTCCCTGAGACTTGTTCCCATCCGCCCACCTGACCAAAGCACAGAGGCGCAAGGACCACGAATATGCTACGCCACAATCCCCCCGCTGTAAACAAGCCGCCCGGGACACCCCAGGACATGGCCCCTATTCCCGCCCCGCCGGCGCGGGTCTTGCGCCCCCCGCCGCCTCCGGCGGAAGCAGCGCCACCCGGTAGAGTTTCCTGAACTTGCCGTCTCCTCTCGTTGAGCTGAAATACAGGACTCCCCCCTCGTCCCAATAGGACGGCGAGAGATCACGGTGGACGCTGTTGACGACCCCCAGGTTAACGGGCGCGGCCCACGGCGTGTCGAGACCGGGCCGCACAGCCATCCACAGATCCGTCTCACCGCAGCCGCCCGGCCGACCGGAGGCGAACAGCATGGCGCGACCGTCTGCAGACAGACAGGGGGCTTCTTCCGCGCTGGTGCTATTGACGGGCGGGCCAAGGTTCACCGGCCTGCCCCAGGGCTCGTCTGGGTCGCCGCGCGTCGCCTTCCATATATCCCCCTCCCCGACCGCGCCCGTCCCGGACCTGTTCGAAGCGAACCAGAGCGTCCGGCCATCCGCGGACAGGCAGGCCCCCCGATCGATCCGGGACGTGCTGAGGGGCGCTCCGCAGTTCGTCGCCGCCCCCCAGGGCTGGTCGATGCCCGACCGCCGTGCCATCCACAGGTCCATGTGCCCTCGCCCCCCCTTCCGGGTGGAACTGAACAGAAGCGTCAGGCCGTCGGCGGACAGGCAGGGGCTGACGTCCTCGGACGTGGGGGAATTGACAGCGGCGGCCAGGCGAGTCGGTGTCTGCCACGGCTGGTCGATTGCCGTGCGGACGGTCATGAACAGGTTCGCGCCCCGCTTCGCGTGGAAACTGGGCCTTCGGGAGTACAGCAGCGTCAGGCCGTCCGCGGTGATGAAGGGCGTCCCGTTGTTGCCGCTCTTGTTGATGTTGGAGCCCAGGCGAACCGGCGTGCCGACGCGCCAGCCGTTGGGCAAGACGGCGAGTTCCTCCCTCGCCCAGGTGGTGACAGGCGACGGGCTCGACGGCTCGGCGGGGTCGGTCGGCGGCCTCGGAAGGCCCGGCTCTCGCTTGTTGCGGTTCCGAGGGAACTCCGCGGACCACACCTTGACGGTCCCGTCCAGACTGGCGGTCGCCAGATGCTTGCCGTCCGGACTCAGCGCCACCGAAGAGACGTGACTGTCGTGGCCGGGGAAAGCCAGCACCCGTTCCGCCGTCGCCACGTCCCACACGCGGACCCCATAAGTGGTTCCGCCAATGACCCGCGCGGCGTCCTTGCTGAACGCGAGCGAGCGTATCGAGTCGTAGTAGCGCGTGTCCTTCGGGTGCGTGCTGTACACGTTCGTCAGCACCCGCCCGTCCGGCAGCGACCAGACGATCAGTTCCGCCTGCACGCTGCCGGACGCCAGGCGCTTCCCATCCGCCGAGAACGCCAGCGCCCACACCGAGGAGCGGTGT
>CAZEJA010000343.1:0-3924 GCA_964512215.1 uncultured Planctomycetaceae bacterium | reverse complement strand
TCCGTCACCGCCGCCCGGAGGGCCTCCGACATGCTCGCCGTCCGCGCAGGCGCCGGCGGAGGAGTCTTTTCCTTCTTGTCCTTCCTGCCCGCGCGGACCGACCCCGCCAGGAGAGCCAGGGCCGTCATCGTGCAGACGAGCGCAACACGCCCTCCCGCCCGCCGCATCCTCCGATCCGACGCACAGAAATCTCGCACGGTCGCGTGTCCTTTCCTAGAGGCTCAGAAGGTACGCCACGAGGTCCGCGACCTGCTGGGCGGACAGTTTCGACGTCACGCCGTGCTTGTCCTTCTTGTTGAACTTCGTAAGGACCTCTTCGAGCGTCGCCGCCGACCCGTCGTGCAGGAAGGGCCCCGTCCGCCACAGCTCCCGGAGCGTCGGCGTGTCGAACTCATCGACCCGGTCCAGCGGGCCGCGCGTGCCGACGTCGTACGTCTGGAGGTCCGTGAAGAGCCCCTCGGGGTGGCACATCGCACAGCCGACTTCGTCGTCGTTGAACAGCCTCTTACCTCGCTCGGCGGCCGTCGAAAGCTTGCCATTCTCCAGGAACGGGCTATCGACGGGCTCGAGCGACCGCAGATACGCGCCGACGTCGTCCAGCACGTTCTGCTCGACCTTGCGGAACTGGATATGGCGGAAGCCCGCTTTGGTGGCGGTCTCGATCTTGTCCCGCACGCCTCGCGCCATCATCGGCGGCGTTTTATGGGCCCACACCATCGACTTCGTGTTCTTCGGATTGCCCAGCCCATCGTTCAGCAGGTCCCAGTTCATCCCATCCGCACGGGTGTCGGGGTGACAGGTCCCGCAGCTCAGCCATTTCTGGAAGCAGTACGTCGCGTCGAAGAAAATCATCTCGCCGCGCCGCGCCGCGTCGGGGGCCGGATTCACGCCGATGGCGACCGTGCCCGACGTCTTGCCTGTGGCCGTGTCGACCAGGGCGATCTGCCCGGCGAAGTACGTCGCGACCGCGAGCTTCTTGCCGTCCGGCGAGAGCGACACGCCGCGCGGCGCCCGCCCCGCGACGGGGGTCTTCTTGATCAGGTCGTTGCGATACAGCACGGCCAGGTCGTTGACGAACTCGGCCCGCTCTTCGGGCTTGGCCTTGGCGAGCAGTGCATGCAGGCCGTCCAGTTTGATCTGGGCGACCTGGTGCGTGCCCTCGATGCTCACCCACGCGGTCTTCCCGTCCTTCGAGACGGCCAGGCCCCACGGGTTCGCGGCGCCTTCGGAGGGCTGGTCGAGCAGCATCGTCGCGTAGAGCTTCTTGGCCGCCAGATCGATCACGCTCAGGCCATTCGTGTTGACCCAGCCGCGCTCGAGCTGCGTCGTGGGCAGGTTGGTCCGCCCCACGGTGTGGACGACGTAGGCCCACTTGCTGTCGGGCGAGGTCGCGATCTGCCGGACCAGCGACGAGCCCGCGGGCAGGCGGACGTTCGCGAGACACTTGCAGGTCTTCAGGTCGACGATCGTGACCGCCGCCGAGGCCATCGGATCCAGCGAGTTGCCCGCGGGCAGCCCGTTGCCCACGACGGCCAGCGTCTCATCCGCGGTGACCGCAACGAAGTACGGCTGGCGCGGCATGGGGACGATGGACTTGACGTCACCCGTGCCCAGGTCGACGGCGGAAAGCTGGTTCGTTGCGCGGTTGGCGACGAGCAGCGTGTTCTGCTTCGGCGCGACGGCGAGCCCCATGGGCCAGGGAGCGACCTTGATCCGCCGGACGACCTTGCCCGCGGCGGCATCGACTTCCGCGACGGTGCCCGCGTCCAGTTCACTGACCAGCACGCGCGTCGGGGACGCCCACGCCACCCCGGTCGGCGAGCCGTTCAGCGCGATGTCCTTCGTGACCTTGCCCGCCTTGGCGTCCACGATCGCGACCGTCCCGGCCGTGTAATCGCTGACGGCCAGCAGCTTGCCGTCCGGCGAGTACGCCACGTCGTACGGCGAGCGGTACTTCGCGTCGCCCGTCTTCGCCGTCGTCTGTCCGGTGACCATCAGCATCGCTACGGTCACGGCCGCCACGCAACCCAGTGCAAACACAGCGTTTCTCATCGTGCTTCCTCTCTCATGTCGTTCGGATTCCGATACGAGGTCGCATATTCTCGCAATCCCGCTCGCAAGTTACAACTACTTTCCCGGGGGTCTGCCCGGACCGTTCAGTCCAGTGTGGGCGCCACCACCTCACCGCGTCCCTGGGCGTCGGTGTTCTCGTACGAGCCGTAGAACTCCGAGTTGCAGTCCAGCCACAACGCGATGCGGTGCAGCTCTTCCGGCGTCAGTGACACCTTGTTATGTCCTTCCACCAGCATCGGATAGAGCTTTGATGCTTTGGCGCCGAACTGCCCCGCGGGCGTGCGGCTGCCGCCGTGGACGCCCTGCTTGATCGATCCGTTGCTCACGTGGTAGTAGAAGCCGTACTTGCCCGCGAGGCTCTCGTAGGAGCGCGACCAGCCGTACTTCTTGCCCGCCGCCCCGCTCAGGTCCGGCGCCTTCTTGCGATTCGCGGGCTTCGTGTGACACGGCACGCAGTTGCGGTCCAGCACGGGCTGGACCAGACGCGGGAAGTTGAACGGGTTGGACCCGTCAACGTCGGGCGCGATCGGGCTCGGCGCCCGCCCCAGCGCAAGCGGCCGCCTGCGCTTCGGCGTCTCTGCGGCGCGGCGCTTGGGCTCGTGACAGCCCTGACAGGTCAACCGCTCGCCCGGATGCACGTACGTGCCGCTCCGCATGGACTGGACGGCCAACCCGTCGGCGTCCAACGCTTGGAAGTAGATCGTCTTGCCCACCGGGGCCTCGAAGTACGCCGACCCGTCTGCCTCGACGGGCACCGTCCCGAGCACCGCGCGGGCGTTGGTCTGATTGGCGACTCCGATTCGCGGCTGGTTTGGCGGCGGTGTCGTTTTCGGCAACACGTGGATGACGCGCAGGGCCTTGATCTTCGTGCCCTTCGGCCAGGCGAAGTCGCTCTTGTAGACGTTCATCACCGCGATCGTGGCGGGGCGGTCGCCCCCCGCGGCGGCCCTCGCGGCGGCGGTCTGCGTCGTCTCCTCGGGAATCACCGGCGGACGCGGACGCGGACGAAGCGGGATCGGGCTGAGCGAAGCGATGGCCGGGTCACGGTACATCAGCTCGCGGTTGCCGAATGCATCCACCCAGTACAGCCCGTGGTTTTTCGCCTTCGCGTCGTGGGCGACGAGGTACTGCGTCTCGCTGAGCGGCCAGGCCGTCGCGTAGACCATCTTCGCACGGATGCCCTTCTTGCCGCCCTCGGCCTCGGGGAACGGCACTTCCGGCGTGAGGCGCCGCAGCTGCGACATCGCGCCGTCATCCTCCAGCCCCTGATCGATCAGCACGAGCGACCCGAAGGCGTGCCCGTGGTGAGCGGCCGCCGTCGCGACGAATCTCTGCGAATTGGGAATCGCCCGAATGCTCATCTCCATCCACGGGCGCGTTTCGCGGTGCTTCGGGTAGTTGCCGTGCAGGCTTCGCGGGTCGCGCCCGTCGGGGTAGCTCGTCCAGATGTGGTGGGCGACGTTCGTGTCGCGGTCCACGTAATCCCATCGTGTGTAGACGAGCATGCCGTCGTTCGTCACGCTCGGGTGCCACTCGTGCGTCTCGTGGTAGCTCAGGCAGACAACGTCGCCGCCGTCGGGCTCCATCGAGAACGTCGTGTAGGTCGGGCAATGGCGCCCGCACCGCAGATATCCGCCCCGCCGCAGCGAGATGAATGCGACCCGCCCGCCGGGCAGGAAACACGGGTCGAAGTCGTCGGCCGCCCCGTCCGTCAACTGCACGAGCCCTGTCCCGTCGGCGCCGACACCAAAGATGTGGTAGCTGATCTCCGGGCCCCACGTGTAGGTCTTCTTGGCCTTGCACTGCGTCCAGGCGAACAGGATGGTCTTCCCGTCGAAGCTCAGTTCGGGC
>CAZEJA010000342.1:0-3940 GCA_964512215.1 uncultured Planctomycetaceae bacterium | reverse complement strand
CGTGAAGAAACAGTTGCCCTGACGGGCGGCCCACGAGAGCAGATGGCCAAGGAATACGACATCGCGAAGACGCAGGGCCAGTGCAGCGCCTGCGAGAAGGAACTGCTCCCCGACGAGGAGTACACCGCCACGCTCGTCGAGGCCCCGCCCGACGCCGAGGAGGAGTTCGAGCGCCGCGACTACTGCGGGGCCTGCTGGCAGGCGCGCGGCGAGAGCGCCGACGACGGGACCTACTGCGTCTGGCAGGCCCGCGTCCCCCAGCCGCAGGAGAAGAAGAAGCTCTTCGTCGACGACGAACTGCTGGTCAACTTCTTCCAACGCCTGGAAGGCGATGAAGAGCCGGGGCGGATCGACTTCCGCTTCGTGCTGGCGCTGATCCTGATGCGCAAGAAGCTGCTGATCTACGACCGCATGACCCGCAACGACGACGGGACCGAGACGTGGGCGATGCGCCTCAGGGGCACGGACGAGACGCACGAGGTGCTCAACCCGCAGATGGACGAGGAGAAGATCGCGGCCGTCAGCGAGCAGCTCGGGCAGATCCTGGAGGGCGAGCTATGAGGACGGTCCTGTTGACGGCAATCCTGCTGGGGATGACGGGCCTGACCGGCTGCTGCCCCCCGTGCCCGAAGACGATGGCGTCGCTCGACCAGTTGGTGGACGAGTACAACGCCAACGCCGCCCGGGCGCCGCGCCTCTGGTCGCGGGCGCGGATCGAGGTGACCATCCGCGATCCGAAGACGAAGCTGCCCTTCACGTGGGGCTCGGCCAGCCCGCTCGCGACCCCCAACGCCCTGCTGCTGCTCAGCAAGAGCAAGACCGACCCGCTGGGCCCGCACGACTTCGTCCTGATCGGGCGCGAGGCGGGCGTCGAACTGTTCCGCATGGGATCGAGCACCGCCGACGCGGCCTACTACTTCTGGTACGCCCTCGGCGACCGCAGCGGCGGCTTCTGGGGACGACTCGCCCTGGCCGGGGCGCCCGGCGTCGAGGGACTGCCCATCGACCCGACGCAACTGCTGACCGTGCTGAGCATCTGCGAACTGCCCGACGACTTCACCCAGCCCCCCACCGTGGCGCTGACCATGAGCGACGACCCCTGCGCGTACGTCGCGACCTACCTCGACCGCCAGCCCGTCACCGGGCGGATCCTGTTCATGCGGGAGATCTACTTCCGCTGGGAAGAGGGCAAGCCCCGGCGCCCGTTCCGGATCGACTTCCTCGACGCCGCCGGCGTCCGGGTGATGACAGCGAAGCTCAAGGACTACCGTCCGGTCAAGACAGGCGACGAGGACGAGCCCGTCCTGCCGACAAGCATCGAGATCGCCTGGCCGAAGGAAGGCAGCCGCCTCCGCCTGCGCCTCTCGGAGATGAACACGACGAAGAACCCCGACCCCAGCGTGTACGGATTCGCGGAGAACCTGCCCGGGTCGCTGGACGCCGGGAGGATGCGACAGGTGGACGAGAACGTGGTCGTTGAGGAGGCGCGCCCGTGAGATCGGCCCGGAACATCCTGCTGACGCTCGCCGCCGCGGTAGCCGCCTTCGGCGCCGCGGCACGGGCGGACACGCTTCTTCCGGCCGGCGGCGACGAGAGCGTCTGGCTGCTGCGTCGTGGGAAGGGCGACACGTACGACGGCGTCCGTCGCGGTGCGGGCGGCAAGTGGGAGTGGGTCTGGCACGGGGAGAAGGGCCTGCCCGTCGCTGCCGTGGCGGTCGGGTCGCGCCTGCACCTGCTGCTGGCGTCCAACGAGTACCTCCTCAGCGACGCCACGGGACAGCCGACGATCGGCCCGCGAGCCCACGTCTGGCCCCCCGGCGGCGCGGCGGCCGTCTGCAAGGCTGGATCGCTCCGCAAGAAGGCGGCCGGTTCGGTGATCGCCATCGTGCCCCAACTGGCCTCGGCGTCGACGGACACCGCTCCCGAGGCCGGCCCGTCGCGCCCCGGGCTCGGCGTGTATCTCTGCGCCGGCGCCGCCTGGGAACGCCTGACCGACCTGCCGAACGTCGCCGTGGATGCCGACACGCGAATCTCCGCCGCCGTCGCGGGCGGAGCCCTGTACGTGTGCATCTCGGCCGGCCCGGGCGAGAATCGCCTGGCCGCCTGGCAGGCCTCCCGTTGGACCGACGTGCCGCTGCCGGACTCGCTCGCGAAGGGGCGCATGCTCGGACTGCTGCCGCTGCGGGGCAAGAACCTGACGGCCGTCTGCGCCGTCGATGCCGACGAGCCCGACAAGCAGCGGATCATTCTGGCCGCACTGGATGCCGGCGGCGAGGGCTTCTCCACCCCCGCCCAGCCGGTCCTGCGCGACGACGAGGCCGTCGCCTGGCCGGAGAAGACCGACGTTCAGGTCACTCGCCTGGGCGAGGGCGCAGCGTTGCTGTGGCGCGAGGAGTCCGTGCTGAAGTTCGCCCTCGTCGCCTCGACCGGGAAGTTGATCAGTGTGGAGGACGTAACCGTCCTGGACAGCGTGCCCGTCCAGGGGCGAGGCGAGGAGATCATCCACTACTTCATCATCGGCGTCATCGCGGCCCTCGTGCTGGCGATGCTGGTGTTCCGCCCGCGAACCGCCCCGAAGATGTTCCAACTCCCGCCGACCATCCCGCCCGGCAACCTCGGGCGGCGCCTGCTGGCGGGACTGATCGACCTCGTGCCCTTCTCCGCCCTCTCGGCGGCCGTCTTCCCCCTGCCGTTCGACAAGATCGACAGTACCGACCAGTTCTTCGAGGTCGTGACGGAACTGGTAGCGCTCGAGAGCTATGCCTACTCCGTGATCCTGGCGATGGTGACCTACGTCGTCTACTGCGTACTCATGGAATACCGCTTCGGCGCGACGCTGGGCAAGCGGGTAATGAAACTCCGCGTCGTGGGCAACGGCGCCGCCCCGGCTGGCCTGCGCGAAGTCCTGCTGCGGAACCTCGTCAAGATCATCGAACTCATGTCCCTGCCGCTGCTGCTGCTCGTTCCGCTGCTCACGCGCAACCGCCAGCGACTCGGCGACATGTTCGCTCAGACCGCCGTCGTCGACGCCACCGCGCCGCTGCCGGCGGAATCCGACGATGACGAGAGCGACGACGATGCGTCTCCGCCCGATACGACCGAGCCGCCGACGTAGCGGAATGCCCACAGACCCAATGTCCAATGCTCGAAGGAATGCCGATGGATCCTCCGCTCGGGAGGCGCGACCCATGACGTCACCACCAACGCGGGAAGGACACCGACGCATCACGCCCGGGAACGCCGGAAGAATGTACAGCCTGCTGGGCCTGCTGGTCGCAGTGGTCGTGGGCTGCGTGATGATGTACTACCTCTGGCCCACACAGACGACCCCGACAGAGAATCCCGCTGCGGGCCTTCCGCCCGGGCCCTTGTCGAAGTCGCCGCTGGCGCCGATCGATGACAGCCGCCTGATGGTGTGCGCGACGAACCTCAGCGCGATCGGCAAGGCGAGAAACATCTTCGCGATCCAGCACCCGGACCGCGCGCCCGCGAGCATCCGGGACCTCCTCGACACGGGCATGGTCTCGCACCAGACCCTCCAGTGTCCCGGCCGCAGGCAGCACACCAAGTGCGACTACTTCCTCCACTGGCCGTCGGATGCATCCGCGCCCGCAGACGCACTGATCGCCTGCGACTTCGAGGGCAATCACAAAGGCAGGCGGAACGTTCTCCAACTCAGCGGCGCCGTCAAGGCGCTCACCGAGGCGGATTTCCAGACTGTGCTCGTCCAACCCCACAACGCCCCCTTCGCCGCAGCACTGCGACAGGAGGAGGGACAGCAGGCGTCATGGCGGTTCACGGCTGACGCGTTGCCGCTCCAGCAAGCGAGCAACAGCAGCATCCCTCACCTCTGACCTCTCACCTCTGACCTCCCCCCCTCACCCACCCAACCCGCGACCAGTGCGGGGCTTTTACATCGGGCAGCCGATAATAGGCGTCC
>CAZEJA010000341.1:0-3944 GCA_964512215.1 uncultured Planctomycetaceae bacterium | reverse complement strand
GCCGAGGCGGCGCGGAAATGCCTGGACGCGGCGCTGGAGCGGACCGACGGGGCGGGCAGCATCGACTGGACCGTTCGCGAAGCGGGCGTGGACATCATGGAGACCGCGGGCACGCCGATGCCCGAGGAGACCATCGAGTCGGTCCGCAACACCGACGCGACGCTGAAGGCCCCCATCACCACGCCGATCGGCACGGGGTTCCGCAGCGTCAACGTCCTGCTCCGCCAGACGCTCGACCTCTACGCCTGCCTGCGCCCCTGCAAGAGCTACCCCGGCGTCCGCAGCCGCTACGAGGACATCGACCTCGTCGTCGTCCGTGAGAACACCGAAGACCTCTACGCGGGCGTGGAGTTCGAACGCGGCCAGCCCGTCACGGCTGAGATCATCGAGGAAGTCAACAAGCGGGCGACGGAACGTCAGATCAAGACGCGCCCCGACACCACCGGCGTGTCGATCAAGCCCATCAGCGAGGAGAACACCGAGCGGATCGTCCGCTTCGCGTTCGACTACGCGCGGGCGAACGGGCGGAAGAAAGTGACGGCCATCCACAAGGCCAACATCATGAAGTACACGGACGGCCTGTTCAAAGCGGTCGCCGAACAGGTGGCCGAGAGCTACACCGACATCGAGTACGAGGAACGCCTGATCGACAACATGTGCATGCAGCTCGTCCAGAAGCCCGAGCTGTACGATGTGCTGGTCCTGCCGAACCTGTATGGCGATATCCTGTCGGACCTCAGCGCGGGTCTGGTGGGCGGTCTCGGCGTGGCGCCGGGGGCGAACATCGGCGACAACGGGGCCGTCTTCGAAGCCACCCACGGCAGCGCCCCGAAGTACAAGGGCCTCAACAAGGTCAACCCGACGGCGCTGATCCTGTCGGGCAAGCTGATGCTGGCGTACCTCGAAGAGCGCGACGCGGCGGCGAGGCTGGAAAGCGCCATCGCCTCCGTCATTGCCGAGGGCAAGGACGTGACGTACGACATGAAGCCCCACCGCGACGACCCGACCGCCGTCGGCACGAGCGAGATGGCGGATGCGATCATCGCGGCGATGGGATAGCGACAGGGACCAAGGGACCAAGGGACTAAGGGACCAAGGGACTGCGAGAGAACGTATCCAAAGCTCATCCCCTGGGGATGGGCTTTTTTTCGTGGACACGATATCCTGCGCATTCCATCATGGCGCGTGAGGTGTTTCCTTTATGACGTTGCGGACACAACGCGATGTTCCGGGTGGATGTCCTGTGGGCAAGGTGCTTGGGGCGCCGTATGCGGGGGTGATGCGTCTGCGCCGGTGGGCGTATAACCGGGGGGTGCTGCGGAGTGCGTCGGCGGGCGTTCCCGTCATCAGCGTGGGGAACCTGACGATGGGGGGCACGGGCAAGACGCCGATGGTGGCGTGGGTGGTGAAGCAACTGAAGGACGCAGGACGGACGCCGGCGATTCTGATCCGCGGCTACAAGGCCGTTGCGGGGCGGAGCGACGAGGCGGAACTGCTCCAGTCGCTCACGGGCGTCGAGGTGGTCGTCAATCCCGATCGAATCGCGGGCGCGGCGACGGCCGTTGCCAACGGGGCGGACGTGCTGGTGATGGACGACGGCTTTCAGCACATGCGCCTCCGCCGCGACCTGAACATCGTCCTGATCGACGCCACCAACCCCTTCGGCGGCGGGTCCTGCCTGCCGTTCGGGCGCCTCCGCGAGGGCTTCTCCGCCCTGCGCGACGCCGATGCTATTGTCATCACGCGGAGCGATGCGGTGACGTCGGACGTGATCTCGATCCTGAAGGAGGCGTTGACGAGGTCCGCCCCGCAGGCGTCCATGCACCAGGCGATGCACAGACCCGTGAAGGTCGTGGACGACCAGGGCGTCGAACACCCTCCCGAGTCGCTTGCAGGTCGCAAGCCCTTTGTGTTCTGCGGCATCGGCAACCCGGATGGCTTCCTGGCGACGGTGTGTGCTCTGGAGGCAGAGCCCGTGGGTCAACTGGTTCTCAAGGACCACGTTGCCTATACGCCGAAGTTGCTCGAAGACATGTACAAGGTCGCCGACGAGCAAGGCGCGGAGATGCTCCTGACGACGGAGAAAGACTACGTCAAGCTCGCGGACCTGAAGCTGGAGCGTCCCGTGTGGCGGCTGGCGGTTGAGATGGACATCACCGACGGGCCCGAGGCGCTCGTCGAGCATATCCTGCGGGCTGTCGTCGCGTAGATCATCGTCGGGCGCCGTGGGCTGTCCCCTGGGGACAACCACGTGGCGGGGGACGCAGCGTGGTTGCTCCGCTGCGCTCCGCAAGCCACGGCACCCGCGCAGGCCAATGTTTGCCTTGCCCGCGTGCTCGCAGTAAGATTCAGTCATCATGCACGAACTGATCGAGACCGTCGAAGGCTTCGGCTCGCCGCGCGTGGCGCTGGTGGGCGACTTCATGCTGGACCGGTACGTCTACGGCGACGCCGAGCGTCTGAGCCCGGAGGCCCCCGTGCCCGTGCTGAACGTCGTCCGCACCGAGGAGCGGACGGGCGGGGCGGGCAACGTGGCCGAAGCGATCCTCGCGCTGGGCGGGAAGGTCAACTGCATCGGCGTGTCCGGGCAGGACACGGAGGGCGAGTCGCTGGGGGCGATCCTGATCTCGACCGGCGCGGAGACAAGCGGGCTGGTGCGGCTGCCGGGCGTGCCCACGACGGTCAAGACGCGGTACGTCGGGCTCGCCCAGCACCGCCACGCCCAGCAGATGCTCCGCGTGGACACCGAGAACGGCGGGCCGTTGGAGGAGCGGGTCGCGACGACCCTGACGGCGGCCGTGCGGGGGCAGTTGGGCGACTGCGACGTGGTGGCGATCGAGGACTATGACAAGGGCGTGCTGGACGACGTGAACACACCGAAGATGATCGCCCACGCCCGCAAGGCGTCCGTGCCCGTGATCGTCGATCCCGCGCGAATCTCGGACTATCGGCGGTACCGCGGGGCGACGCTGCTGACGCCCAACCGCTACGAGGCGGAACTGGCCAGCGGCATCCGCATCACCGACGACGAGTCGCTGGAGCGGGCGGCGAGGCGGATTCTCCAGGTCGCCGAGGCCGACGCGGTCGTCGTCACGCTGGACCGCGAGGGCGCGATGCTGCTGACGAAAGGGGGCGAACCCGCGCGGATCGGCACGCGGGCGCGATCGGTCTACGACGTGACCGGCGCGGGCGACGAGGTGCTGGCGATGCTGGCCGTCGCGATTGGACAGTCGCTGCCCTACGAGGACGCCGTCGCACTGGCGAACGTCGCCGGCGGGCTCGAGATCGAGCGGTTCGGCGTCGTGCCGATCACCCGCGAGGAGGTCGTCGAGGAGCTTCGACACATGATCGGCCTGCGGGGAGGGAAGGTGCTGGACCGCAAGCGCCTCATGACGGCCGTCGAACGCCTCCGCTCGCAGGGGCAGAGCGTGGTGTTCACCAACGGGTGCTTCGACCTGCTGCACATGGGTCACGTCCGTTACCTGCGGCAGGCGCGCGAGCTGGGCTCCTGCCTGATCGTCGCGATCAACTCCGACGAGAGCATCCGCCGCCTGAAGGGCGCTAAGCGCCCCGTCATCGGGCAGGACGAGCGTGCGGAGATGCTCGGGTCGCTGGAGTGCGTGGACTTCGTGACGGTCTTCGACGAGGACACGCCCGAGCCGCTGCTGGAATTGCTCCGCCCGGACGTGCTGGCCAAGGGGGGCACGACGGCCGTGGTCGTCGGGCGCGACATCGTCGAAGGTTATGGCGGCAAGGTCCTGACGCTGGACAAGGTGGACGGGCAGAGCACGACGGAAATCATCAATCGCATCGTCGACGTGCACGACGACTAACGTACCTGTGCTCCGCCCGCGGGCGGGGAGGAGAGGAATCATGTCCAACAAAGCCGTCTTCCTGGATCGCGACAACACGGTGATCGAAGACCCCGGCTACCTCGCCGACCC
>CAZEJA010000340.1:0-3968 GCA_964512215.1 uncultured Planctomycetaceae bacterium | reverse complement strand
CCTTGTCGTCGGCATACTTCTGCTTGAGGCGCTGCTTTTCGGGCCCGAGCTTCTGCATCTTCGCGGCGGCGACCTGGCCCTTCTTGGTCAGCGGGTGCATCGCCAGCCGCACCAGCACGACCAGCAGGATGATGCCCAGCCCGTAGTTGCCGAACGCCACCCACGCCAGTCTCTGCAGCAGCCACATCATCCCCAGCGTCAGGGCGTCCCACGAGCACCACGCGCAGCATCCGCGGCTGAGCTGGATCGTGCCCGCGTAGTTGAGCTTCTCGTAGAGCGGCTTGTAGTGCGTGTCGCTGTCGCTGGTGAACGTGCTGTGCTTCTTGGGCCCCGCGTAGAGGTGGAAGTCGATCTGGCGGGACTGCTTGCCCTTGAGCGACAGATCGGGGAACTCCACGCCCGTCAGGTACGTGGTGGACTCGGGGCTCTCCTTCGCCCCCACGACATAGAACTTCCCGCCCCAGGCCGCCGCTTCCAGGCGGTCCTCTTTCGGCACGACGTAGAGAATCGCCCCGAAGAACTGGTTGACGTGGGCGATCCACAGCGCGGGCAGTTCATCGGACACCGACCCCACCGGCACGTTCTTGCCCAGCGGGTAGTCCTCCGTCTTCTTGACCTCCCCCATCGCCCGGATGATCGGCTGGACCTGCTGGTCCTCGGGGTTGAGCTTTCCGCAGACGGCCAGGCGTCCGTCCTCGCGGACGCCTTCCCGAGGCAGGCCCGTCGGGCCGCCCTGATCCAGCCACACCGACAGGGGCTCGTCGGTCCGGCTGATGACCTGCAGCGACACATCGATCGCGTAGTCATCCTTCACGACGCGATAGGTCTTGACCAGCTTCACCACCGGCTTGCCTTTCGCGTCGGCCCAGCTCGTGCCCAGGTACAGTTCGCAGGACAGGCTGACGTGGTCTTCCGCCTGGGCTTCGAGAGTCCAGGGCAGCCCCGCCAGATTCACGCCATACCAGGTCGTCTTGTCGTCGGCCCCCTCCCGGCGCCCGATGGTGATCTTCCGCGTCGCCATCGAGCGGTAGAGCTTCCCGCCCTGGGCAACGGGGTTGAGCAAGCTGTAGGGGCCCTGATACCTCTCGGGGTCTTCGAGGCAGGCGGCCGCGTACGTGTCCGGGTCGTCCTGCCAGCGGTGCTTGTCCGCGACGGTCGCGAAATGCCCGCTCAACTTGATCGTGTTGACGGACGCTCCGTCGCTGATGACTTCGACGGCGACGAGATACCCCGTTCGCTGATCGGTCGAGCCGATCACGTATTTCTGGCCGGCGGGAGCTTCGCTCGCGAAGATCTGCACGGGCGTGTCCGCCGGTTCCGTCACCGGCGGCGCAGGGGGCTGGACGACGGCCGGGGGCTTCGGCGCCGGTTGGGTCGCCGCCGCCGGCGCGGTGGTCGGCTGCGTGGTCGCGACGGGGGAGGCGGGCTTGACCGCCGGTTGGGTAGCCGCGGGCTGCGTAGCGGGCTCGCCCTTCTTCGGGGAGAGCACTTGCGGCTGCACGTACAGGATGAACGCCAGCAGACCGCCCGAGGCGATCAGCAGGACAACACTCAGCTTTTTCAGATCCACTTGCGGCTCCTCAGCGGCCTTCCTTCAGGCGGGTCCCCAGATAGTCGTCGAGTTCCCCGACGGCATACACTTTGTCCATGACCGTCTCGACGTCGTAGGCGACGCGCACGAACCGCACGACGGGCGGCTCGACCAGAACGTAACTGGCGCGGCTGTCGCGGTCCCGCGGTTGGCCGACCGAGCCAACATTGATCAGCGCTTTGCGCTTCGGGTTGATCTCAAAGACCCCTTCCAGCTCGTCGGGGCTGTAGAAATCCGGCGTGTCGAGGAACACCCCCGGCACGTGCGTATGCCCCACGAAGCAGAGATGGTTGAATCGCTCGAACAGCCCGCGAATCTTGCTGGGGTTGTTGTAGACGTCGTCGGGGAAGATGTACTCGTTGACCGGGCGGCGCGGGCTGCCGTGCACGAACACCATCTCGCCCAGCCCGACTTCCTGCCCGTTCATCGTGTGCTTGCTCTGCAGCTTGCCCAGGAACTCCCACCGGGCGCAGCGCTTGGCGTCGTCCGGTTCCTGCTCCAGTTGCTGGCGCGTCCAGAAGCAGGCGGCCTCGGCGCCCATGTTGAAGTTGCTGGGCTCGAACATCACGGCGCTGTCGTGGTTGCCCATCAACGTCACCGCCGCCCGCTCCCGGACCAGGTCCAGGCACACGCCCGGGTCCGGACCGTACCCGATCACGTCGCCGAGGCAGACGACGTTCTTGACCTCGCGCGAAGCGATGTCGTCCAGAACGGCCGTCAAGGCCTCCACGTTCGAGTGGATGTCACTGATGATTGCGAGCATGTCAGGGCGCTCCCAGCCGCATCGGCGCGGCGTTCAGAGCGACTATGCTAGCGACGGGGACGGGGTTCTGTCAAACCCCTTTGGGGCGGCGGGATTTTCGCGTTGGCCGGCCCGCCCGGGGCCTCTACAATCTCCGGGCGAATGACCGACGCGACCGACAACCTCTCCATTGCCATCGAAACGTCCTCCCGCAGCGGAGGCGTGGCGCTGGGGCGAGGCGATGAACGGATCGCCGCTGAAGCGTTCGACGCCTCGGCGCGGCATGCGACGCAGCTCCTGTCGCGCCTCGACGCCCTGCTCGCCCGCGCCGATGCCCGCCCGGGCGATCTCCGCGAGGTTTACGTCTCGGCCGGGCCGGGGAGCTTCACCGGACTGCGGATCGGCGTGACGGTGGCGCGGACGCTCGCACAGGCCGTCGAGGGTCTCCGGTGCGTGGCCGTCCCCACCGCCCGGGCCCTCGCCGACGGCGCCCGGGAAACAGACTTTCAGCATCTCGCGGTCGCCCTCGACGCCCGTCACGGGCAGGCCTGGGGGGGCCTGTTCGCCCTCCGCGACGGTACTGTCATCCCGGTCGGCGACCCCGTCGTCGCCGCATCCCGGGAACTGCTGGCGAGCTGGCCCCGCCCGCTGCTGCTTGTCGGCGAGGCGACCGCCCACGAGGATTTCTCCGCCGAGAACGTCGAAATCCCCCCCGCCGATTCCCCCCTGCACGTCCCGACGGCCGAAGGGGTATGGCGCGTCGGCCGGCGCTTCGCCCGCGAAGGGCAGTTCACCGATCCCGCCCGCCTCCTGCCGATCTACTCCCGCAAGCCCGAGGCCCTCCGCCTCTGGCAGCAGCGGAACGCCGACGCCTGACTCCACTTTTCCCCGGCATGCCGTCGCATTTCCACGGCAACTTGATTACCATAGGAATCGGATTCCAAGAAAGGGCCCCTTATGCAAACGCAAGTGCAGTTTTCCGTCTTCCTGGTCAACAAGCCCGGCGTGCTCGCGACGGTCACCACCGCGCTGGCCAAGGCGCGCGTCAACCTGATCGCCCTGACGCTGATGGACTCGATGGAGCACGGTGTGCTGCGGATCGTCTGCGACAACGCCGACGCCGCCCGGCGCATTCTGGGCGAGGCGCACGACCGCTGGACGGAGACGGAAGTCCTGGTCATGGAGCTGGAGAACGAGCCGGGCGCGTTCGCGAACGTCACGCAGCGACTCGCCGACGAGCACATCAACGTCTCGTACGCCTACTGCACGGGCGGCGCCCGCGGCGGGAAGACGACGGCCGTCTTCAAGGTCGCCGACATCAAGAAGGCCCGCAAAGTCCTCAAGCCCGCCCCGGCCAAGACGAAGGGCAAGAAAGCGAACGTCAAGCCCGCCAAGGGACGCCGGAAGTAACGCCCGTTCGGGTGGCCTGGCCTAGTCCAGCGGACATTCGACGCCGACCAGCGCCACGTGCCCGCCATGTCCGGCGACGATGCAGCGGTAGCCCACGGCGTCCTGCAGGCGCCGATGCGCCGCGCCTGTCGCGTGCGGCAGCAGCGCCGTCGTCAGCGTCGCCCCGGCCGTGCCATACCGCACGTGATGCTGCGAGATCAACTCCTCCCGCTGACGCCACAATAC
>CAZEJA010000339.1:0-3998 GCA_964512215.1 uncultured Planctomycetaceae bacterium | reverse complement strand
CGGCGATCTCCACGCTGCCGTCCCCGGCGGAGGGGATGCGGAAGTGCCCGGTCGTGAGGCCTTCCCTCGCCGTCCACGTGAACGCCTTCCGACCCTGCGCGCAAAGGGACGTCGCCGCAAGCGTCAGCATTGTCGCAGCAACGTGCACGCTCCGCATGAAGGGGGCCTTTCCGTCCGTCGGGCTCAGGGGGACGTCTTGCGGCAGATCACGGTGAAGTCGTTGGGCAGGTAGTCGTCGACCACGTGTGCATCGCAGGGCAGGTCGGCCAGACCCGCCAGCACGTCGGCGGGGTCGTAGTAGGCGCAGTGGTCATACTTGTCCGGCTCCGGCGTGCGGACGTGCAGCAGGTTGACGACGACGGCCTCGCGGGCGAGGTCCAGCATCCTCCGCATCGCCAGCGGCAGGAACTCGCGGTTGTTGCCGAGTTCCAGGTTCATCGCTCCGCTGCAGAAGACCACGTCGACGGTGCCGATCTTCGGGGGCTCCCCGGCGAAAATATCACCACAGACAAACGCTGCGTCGTCGTGCTGTCGACGGGCGGCGGCGATCATCTTCTCGATCAGGTCGACGCCCGTGTATTGCACGTCGACGTCCCGCTCCTTGAGATAGGCCCACAGGTCGCCGAGTCCGCAGCCGACGTCGAGCAGCGTCTTCCCTGCGAGGGGCACGTGGTCGACCAGCACCCCGAAGCGCTTCCGCTGCGCGCCCGCGTCGCCCCAGTCGAGCACGTCGAAGTTCTCCCGCCCGGGCAGGATGCGGGGTTCGTAGTGTCGGTGGATGGCCTTGCGTCTGCTCATGGGGCGGGCTCTTCGTAGACCTCGGCGGCGTCGATGACCTCATTATAGAACGCCTCGCCACCGAGTGCGACACACCAGGGCAGCAGCGCCCCGCGCGAGTCCCAGTAGTCGATCCGGGCGGCCTGATCGTCGGAAGCGATCTGTCGCAGCGTCCGATCGAGCAGATCGGTCTCCAAAGAACGGACGGCCTTGTGGATGTCGCGTATCTCAGGCGACTTCGCGTCGACGGCCGCCAGCTCCCGCCGCCTTCCGTCGAGAGCAGCGATTTCGTCCAGCAGTCCCGCACAGTTCCGCCGCTGCCAGTTTTCGCGTCCCTCCGGTGTCTCAAAGGACGCCAGCCTCGCTGCAGCACTATCGGCGACGTCGCGGTAGGACGCGGCGAACTCACGGGCAGGCATCGCGTCACGTCCGAAGGCGCTCTGGAGATGGTTGGGCAGGCGGAGGGTGGTGTCGAGCTTGCGCATGCGGTCCAGGACGCGAAACCGCAGGCGGATGATGGGCTGGATCGCGCCGGGCAGGAGGCCCGCTGCGTCGAGGCGGCGCTGGAGTTCCTCCGCCGCGGGCATGTAGAGCGATCCCCGGTAGGGCAGCACGAGGGGCTGCCCGTTGGGCCCGATGCGGACCTGAAGGACCAGCAGCGCCGCCTTGCCCGCCAGGCACCGCACGCCGGCGTTCTGCAGGGAGTCGATGGGTAGTCTCGCATCGGAACCCAGGGGGAATGTCCGCTCGCCGATGCGGAGTTGCCCCCCGTCGAGGAATACACCCGTGCGGACGGAATGCACGCCGTGGTCCAAGACCGCAAAGAAGGGGAGTTCGCCGTCCTTGATTCGCAGCGTCCGCAGCCCGACTGCCGCGGCCGTGACCGCCTCGTTGTACAGTCCCGCCGCCGCATCATAGTCCCTCAGGAATACTTCCAGCAGGGCGGTCCGGCAGGGATCGGCGCCGAGCGCGAACAGGGACGAAGCCGCGTCCAACTCCACCGGCGCGGGGCAGTAGGGGGACATCCATGCCGCATAGAGCTTCGTCAGCGACCCGTTCGCGTGCTCGGCAAGGAGGGACTCGACGCGGGGCCGCTCGATTTCGAACCACTGTTTCACCCGCGATTGCGCGTCGGCGTCCGGGAAGGCGTGCAGCATGTCGGCAGCCGCCTTGTCGATCAACTCGCGGAGCAGGGCAGCCGTCTCGTCCACCGTCACGTCGCCGATGACGCGGTGGTGGTGACGGTCGCCGACGTAACTGGGTCCGATCAATTGCCACGTCCCGCCGGGCGAGAACTCGTCGTACAGGTCGTCGATCGACCGGGCGAGCTTGCGGGCCAGCACGTTCGTCTTCAGGCCGGTCCACGTCTCCCACGCGCGGATCTCGACGGGTTGGGCGCCGAGGAAGTCGGCGTAGAACATCGCCGCCCCCCAGTCGCCGCCTCCGCTGCGGTAGAATCGCTCGCGGGCAAGATGCAACGCGCCGCCCGCCGCCGCCCCCATCTCGGTGAACGCGACGTCGACGTCCTCGACGAAATGCCGCACCGCCATCCCGCGCCGCGCGAGGGCCTGGAGCTTCGGCACGACGTCCCAGAGGCTGTGACAGTTCTGATCGATGCTGAACATGGCGGGGCTTTCCGCTTGATGTGGTACCCGAGTCGGCGGGGAAGGTCAAGGAGGCCCGCGTGCGGCGGGAGGGTCAGGCATCGGGCGAGACGGCGCGGGCGACGAGGTCCGGGTCGGCCGTGCCGGTGTAGACCCGCCGAACGACGGTCTCCAGGCACAGGTCCGTCACCGCGCCGTCGTCGGCCAACTCGAACCAGACGCGGAGCACGTCGCCCCCGCGAGAGCGGATGCGGACGGGCTTTTCCCCTTTGGCGTACTCCTCGCCCCAGCCGAATCGCAACGCCGCCAGGATGGCCGCCGCGGACGAGCCGGTCCCGCAGGCGAGCGTCTCGGCCTCGACGCCGAACTCGAACGTGCGAACGGCCAACTCGCCCTCCGCGAGGACCTCCACGAAGTTCGCGTTGACGCCCCGCGGCTGGAATTGGGAATGGCGCCGCAGGATCGGCCCCCAGTGGGCGACCTCCAGTTCGGCTACATTCTCGACGTAGACGATCAAGTGCGGCACGCCGGTGACGGCGAAGTCGCAGGCGAACGTGCGGTCGTCGGCCTGCACCTGGAGGTCCCGCTGGATGTCTTCCGGCAGAGGGATGCAGGCCCGGACGTAGCCGTCCTCGCAGTCCTGGGCCCGAACCATTCCCGCGGATGTGAGGATGCGGAGTTCTTCGCTCGGCGCCCAGCCGTTGCTGATCGCCCAGTGAGCGAAGCACGCCGTCCCATTGCCGCACAACTCCGTCTCGCTGCCGTCGGGCTCGAAGAAGCGGGCGCCGATGTCGGCGTGCTCCGGGACCTCGCTGGGACAGGCGAACACGAGCCCATCGGCGCCGATGGCGATGCCCCGGTCGCAGAGGACCTTCGCGAAGTGCCCCACGCGAACGGGGCTGGCGAGCAGGTCGTCGAAGCATCCGCCGAGATTGTCCAGGCAGATGAAGTCGTTCCCGCTGCCGGAGAGCTTCGCGAACTCGAGTTTTCCGTCCGTCGCCCCGCTCATAGCGGCCCTCACAGGACTCCACGCCGCCGCGGCGGCACGAGATACACGCCCGGCCGGATGCCAAGGGCTTGCAGGACAACTATAGCGTGCCCGCAGGGCGGATTCAAAGGGGCGAAGTGGGATTCGCCGGTCGCGAGGCAGCCCGGGTACGGTGCATCCCTGATTGTTTTCCTATGGGAGAAGTTGACAATATCGGTTATCTCGCCTAGATTATACTACTCGCACCACTTTGGCGGACTGAGACTGCATGGCAGAACAGGTCGACCTTCGGAAGTTGCTGGTATTGCACGGGCCGTCATTTGAGGCCCAGGGGGTCCTTGATTTCCTCCGCTCTCACTTCGACGTTCAGATGGCTGAAGATCTGAATGCCGCCCTCGACGCGATGCGGAACGACCGTTTCGACGCGGTGTTGGCCGAGACGGGCGATTTCCTGCCCCTCGAGAGGGGGGCCGTCACGCAGCAGGCGGCCGTCGTGCTCGACACGCTGGGCAACGGCGTGTGTATCGTCGGTCCCGGGGGCGAGATCGCCTGGGCGAACCGCCAGCTCAACCGCCTGCCGCAGGCGGTCCGCACGCGGATCGGGAAGCTGTGCGGGGAGGCCTACGAGG
>CAZEJA010000338.1:0-4021 GCA_964512215.1 uncultured Planctomycetaceae bacterium | reverse complement strand
CGTTTTATCCCGGGTGGCTAAATGTGGGGAACTGACCGAGGAGAGAAAACGGGTAGCGTCCCTATTTTCGCGGGGTGATTCAGTCGATAGAATGCCTTGGATCGGCCGCCGAATGCGTGTGGGGCGGCCCCAACGTGCAACCGAAGCGGATCACGGGCACGGACGAAAGGCCGGAAACGCTTTTCATCCGGGCCTGCCGCTGCGCGCAGAGAGAATCGTGCTCGAACGCATCCTGAATAACGAGTTGCTTCGCGGGGCTTCGGACGGACTGCGCCCCGGGCGAGACGCTGCGATCGGGGGGTTGTGGGGCTCGTCCGCCGCCCTGGCCGCCGCGGCGCTGGGACGCCTGCGCGACACCGGCGTGCTGGTGATCGCCGCGCACCTCGACGCCGCGGACGAGCTGGCCGACGACCTGGAGGTGTTCACCGGGCGGGCCGCCCAATTGCTGCCCGCCTGGGAAGTCGACGTCGGCACGGACCATCTCAACAACGAGGTCGCGGGCGAGCGGATCCGCCTGTGCAATCTCCTCGCCAAGTCGCCCGCCGAGCGGGACGAGCCCGTCGATTTCGTCGTCGCGCCCGTCATGGCGCTGCTCCAACCCGTGCCCTCGCCCGAGGCGCTGGCGGCCTCGCGGTTGACACTGACCCAAGGCGGCGCCTTGGCGCCCGAGGAGTTGGCGGCCTGGCTGGTGGACGGCGAGTTCGAGCAGGTCGAGCAGGTCGACCGGCCGGGTCAGTTCGCGCGGCGCGGGGGCATCGTCGACGTCTTCCCCCTCGCCTCCGCTCAGCCACTGCGGGTGGAGTTCTTCGGGGATGACATCGACTCGCTCCGCCGCTTCGACCTGGACACGCAGCGCAGCGTCGAATCGCTCACCGCCTGCGACCTGACGCCGGTCGCCGTCGGGCAGTCCGTCGCCCCCGACACGACGACGCACCTGCTGCGCTACCTGTCGCCCGAGACGCTCGTGTGCCTCGTCGAGCCCGCCGAGGTGTTCGAGAACGCGGGGCGAGTCTACGACCGCATCCACGACGACCTCGCCGCGACGGGCACGCCGTCGAGCATGCATCGCCCGGAGGACGTCCTCTCGGCCGTACGGAAGTTCGCGGTCGCCGAGATGCACACCTTCGTTCCTCGCGGGCGGACCGACGCGGTCGACCTGAGCGTCCGCTCGCTGGAGCGGCTGAACATCAACACCGCCGAGGCGCTGGGGGAACTGGGCGAGCTGGCCGAGGTCGCCGACGTGTGCGTGTACTGCGAGAACCCCGCGGAGCGGAAGCGGTTCGAGGAACTGCTCACCGAGTCGCACCCGAAACTCGCGGGGAAGCTGCAGACGGAGATCGGGCACATTCGGGCGGGCTTCCATTGGCCGGGTGAGCGCCTCGTGGTGGTGGGGCATCACGAGGTCTTCCACCGCTATGCGCGCCGGCGGCACGTGCGGCGGGTCCGCGCGGGGCGCCCGATCGACTCGCTGCTGGAGCTGTCGGAGGGCGAGTACGTCGTGCACGTGGCGCACGGCATCGCCCGGTTCGAGGGCCTGCGGACGCTGGAGACCGACGGGCGGAGCGAGGAATACCTGCGCCTGCGTTTCAAGGACAACGCCGTCCTGCACGTGCCGGCCGGGCAGATCGACCTCGTGCAGCGGTACATCGGCTCGCGCCAGGCGCGCCCGACGCTGAGCAAGCTGGGGGGCAAGAGCTGGTCGCGCCAGAAGCAGCGCGTCTCGGAGGCGGTCCGCGACCTCGCCGCGGGCATGCTGCGGACGCAGGCCATGCGACAGGCCATGCCGGGCATGAGCTACCCCGGCGGCAGCGAATGGCAGAACCGCTTCGCGGAGGAATTCCCGTACGTCGAGACCGAAGACCAGACGTCGTCGATGGAGCAGATCGACCGGGACATGGGGGCGAACCGCCCGATGGACCGTCTCCTGTGCGGCGACGTGGGGTTCGGCAAGACGGAGTTGGCGATGCGGGCGGCGTTCAAGGTCGCGGAAACCGGCAGGCAGGTGGCGGTGCTCGTGCCCACGACCGTGCTGGCCGCCCAGCACGCCCGGACGTTCCGCGAACGATTCGCGGACTACCCGTTCGAGATCGACGCGATCAGCCGCTTCCGCACGCCGCGGGAACAGGCGGAGATCCTCGACCGCGTCAAGCGCGGGAAGATCGACGTGCTGATCGGCACGCACCGCCTGTTGAGCGAGGACGTTAACTTCGGCGATCTCGGGCTGGTCGTGATCGACGAGGAGCAGCGGTTCGGCGTGGAGCACAAGGAGAAGCTCAAAGCCGTTCGCGCGTCGGTCGACGTGCTGACGATGACGGCCACGCCGATTCCCCGCACGCTGCACATGGCGTTGCTGGGCCTGCGGGACATCAGCGCCCTGAGCACGCCGCCCCTGGACCGGCGGGCGATCCACACGGAAGTCTGCCACTACGACGAGCGCCTCATCCGCGAGTCGATCCGGCGCGAACTCAACCGGCGCGGGCAGGTGTTCTTCGTGCACAACCGCGTGATGAGCATCGAGCCGCTCGCCGAGCGCATCCGCCAGCTCGTTCCCGACGCCCGCGTGGTCGTCGCGCATGGGCAGATGCGCGAGGGCGAGCTGGAGTCGACGATGCTGAAGTTCGTTCGCGGCGAGATCGACGTGCTGGTCTGCACGACGATCATCGAGTCCGGGCTGGACATTCCGACCGCGAACACGATGATCATCCACGACGCCGACCGGTTCGGGCTGTCCGAGTTGCACCAGCTCCGCGGTCGCGTCGGGCGGTACAAGAACCGGGCCTACTGCTACCTGCTGCTGCCGGAGCGCCGGACGGTGACCCCCGCGGCCGCCAAACGCCTCAAGGCGATCGAGGAGTTCAGCGAACTCGGCGCGGGCTTCCAGATCGCGATGCGCGACCTGGAGATTCGCGGGGCGGGCAACATTCTCGGCAAGGAGCAGAGCGGGCACATCGCGGTGGTGGGCTACCAGTTGTACTGCCAACTCCTCGAGCGTGCGGTCCGTGATCTGCGGGGCGAGAAGGCCCCTGGCGGCGTCAAGGCCCACGTCGAACTGGGCATCGACGCCTACGTGCCTCGCAGCTACATTCCGTCGGAGCGCCAGCGGATGGACGTGTACCGCCGCATCGTCCGCTGCGAGGGGCGCGACGACACCGAGCAGCTCACCCGCGACCTGACGGATGCCTACGGGAAGGTGCCCCCCGCGGTCGACACGCTGCTGTCGCTGGCGGAGATTCGCGTGCTGGCCGGCTCGCTCGGGGTCGAGAGCATCATCCGCATGGAGCCCGACCTGGTCTTCGCGGTGCGGGATTTCACGACGGCGGAGAAGATTTTCGAGGATGCCCCCGGCAGCGTCCGCCTGCCGGACGAGAAGACCGCCTACTGGCGCCCGCCGCCGGCCTACTGGGAGATGCCCACGCTGCTGAACCTTCTGGGTAGACGGTTGAGACGGGCGGCCGGTGTTCTATAATAGCGGCGACCCTCACGAATGGACCGAAGCATGAAAGCTGCCCCCCTCATCCTGATCGTTCTTGTCGGCGCTATCCTGTGCGGCTGCCCGGGACAGGGCTCGAAGGAATCGCCGATCATCCAACCCTCCGAGGTCGATCCCGTCCCGCCGGACGCTCAGGTGGTTCGCGAGCCGCGCCCGGTCGCGCCCGAGCCGGCGCCGGTGAAGGAGCCCGTTGCGCCCACCGTGACGCCCGAGGTCCCGGCGCCGAAAGCGACCGGCCGGACCGAGGTGGTCGCGGCGACGATGCTGCAGGTCAACGATCAGTTCATCACGGTCGACGACGTGCTCGACGCGCTGGACACGAAGCTGACCGTACTGGCGCGGGAGGCGACGGAGGACCAGTTCCGCGGTCAGTCCCAGGGGCTGATCCTCGACGAGGCGAGGCGGAAGATGACGGACCTGCTCGTCGTGGGGGAGGCGGAGCGGCGCCTGGACGAGCGGCGCATCAAGCAGGTCGACGTGGAGGTCGCCACCGCCCGCAAGGCGATGATCGCCGAGGCGGGGGGCAGCAGC
>CAZEJA010000337.1:0-4022 GCA_964512215.1 uncultured Planctomycetaceae bacterium | reverse complement strand
AAGGCCGACACGATCCGGAACGTGATGGACTACATTCACGGGAATCCGGTGAAGCGTGGATTGGTCGAGACGCCGGAGCAATGGAAGTGGTCGAGTTGCCGTGACTGGATGCTTGGGGAAGCAGGGCCGATTCCGATCGACAAGGAATCGTGCAATCGATCACTGGTGTGAGTGGGGTTGAGAGCACCCACAAGCTTGGTCCCGATTCCATCGGGACCAGGCTTGAAGGTGGCACCCGTCTCCTGCCCCCTCTGGCGACCTTGCGCAATATTGAGAACGCTGTGCGCAGGGTTGACTGTCGCGCTGCGGGGCGGGGGGATAGGGTGTCAATCGCCGGTGACGGTGATGATGGCGCGGCGGGTGCGCGGGCCGTCGAACTCGCAGAAGAACACCGCCTGCCACGTGCCGAGAATCATCTGTCCGCCGGTGACGGGCACGACGGCGGAGCAGCCGACCATCGAACTCTTGACGTGGGCGGCGCTGTTGCCCTCGCAGTGGCGGTAGAAGCCCTGCCGCCACGGCACGGCCGCGTCGAGGGCGGCGAGCACGTCGTGCGGCACGTCGGGATCGGCGTTCTCGTTGATCGTCACGCCGGCGGTCGTGTGCGGGACGTAGACGGTGACCTGCCCGTCGGCGACGTCCGACTCGGCGAGAGCGGAGGCGACCTGCGACGTGATGTCGACCATCTCGTCGCGGCCGTGCGTGCGGACCGTGATCGTTGTCGTATGCATGAGGATATCCATACCGCAGATCCGGCGGGATGGCAACGGTCTTGCCAACCGCGCCGCCGGACGGTCTACTGAATGCGAACCCGACCCATCCTGAAGGAGTCACCATCATGCCAGCCTGGAAGATCAGACTCGGCTTCATCCCCGCCAATCGCGGCTTCTTCTCGGACAAGCTGGCGTCGCAGATGCGGGGCGACACGATCCAGACCCTCCGCGGCGCCGGCGCGACTGTCGTCGTGCCCTCCACGAAGGACACGAAGGTCGGCTGCGTCGAGTCCGTCGAGGAAGCGATCCTCGTCGGGCGGATGTTCCGCGAGAAGCAGGTCGACGGCATCGTGGTCAACTGCGTGAACTTCGGCGACGAGAAGGGCGTGGCGCTGACGATCAAGGAGAGCGGGCTTCGCGTGCCGATCCTGGTCGTCGGGGCACAGGAGGAAGAGACGCTCACGCCGACGACCGAGCGGCGCGACAGCTTCTGCGGGCTGCTCAGCACGTGCGAGGGCATCCGCCAGCTCGGCCTGCCCTACAGCGTGCCCGAAGTGCCGATCTGCTACCCGACGGATGACTCGTTCGTGCAGACGGCCGGGCGGTTCGTCGCCGTCTGTCGTGTCGTCGCGGGGATACGAAACGCCCGCTACGGGCAGATCGGCGCCCGCCCGAACGACTTCTGGACCTGCCGCTACAACGAGAAGGCCCTCCAGGCGCTCGGCGTAACCGTCGTGACGCTGGACCTGTCGGAGGTCTTCGGCGCCGTCGATCGCATGGACACCACCGCGGCTGTGCGGCGCGTCGTCAACGACATGAAAAAGACCATCGACTGCTCGGCCGTCAGCGACGAGATCCTCGCGAAGATCGGGAAGTTCGAGGTCTTCCTGGCCGACTTCGTCAAGCAGCAGCACCTCGACGCGATGGGCATCCAGTGCTGGACGAGCATCCAGGAGAACCTGGGCATCTGCGCGTGCACGACGATGAGCCGCTTCGACGACCGCGGCATCCCGTGCGCCTGCGAGGCCGACATCATGGGCACGCTGTCGATGCATGCCCTCCAACTCGCCGGCGGCGGACCGTCCTGCCTGGCCGACTGGAACAACCTGCACAACGAGGACAACGAGCTGGTGAACTGCTGGCACTGCGGGGTGTTCCCGACGAGCTGGGCGAAGAACTCCCCCAAGATGGGCTGCCAGGAGATCATCGCGGGCACGACGGGGCGGGACAAGGCGATGGGCGTGGTGGAGTTCGTCATGCAGGACGGGCCCGTCACGCTGTGTCGCGCCACGCAGGACAACGAGGGCGCCTTCAAGGTCGCGCTGGCTGAGGGCTGCGTCGAGCCCAACCAGGCCGAGACGTTCGGCTCATACGGCTGGGTGCGGATCCCGGGCATCGGGAAGCTCTACAAGAACGTCCTGCTGCGTCACTTCCCGCACCACGTAGCCATGAACCGCGCGACCGTGGGCAACGTGCTGTGGGAGGCGTTCGGCAACTACCTGGGCTTCGACGTGTACACCGCCGACCGGACGTGCGGCGCGTGGACGCCCGAGCTGCCCTTCGCCGCCGCGGCGCCCGGGAAGGGCAAGAAGAAGTAGTCGCGCCCTGGGGCGCCCGGAGAAGTTCGATGATCCGCACCGGACTCGTATCGATCACGTTCCGACAACTCGCGCCGCGCGAGATCGTCGATCTCGTCGCGGCGGCGGGGCTGGAGGGCATCGAGTGGGGCGGCGACGTCCACGTGCCCCACGGCGAGGTCGGTCTGGCCGGGGACGTCGGACGGATGACGCGGCAGGCCGGGCTGGATGTGGCGGCGTACGGGTCGTATTACCGCGCGGGAGAGCAGACCGAATCGTTCGAGCCCGTGCTGGACGCCGCCGTCGCGCTCGAGGCGCCGCTGATCCGCGTCTGGGCGGGACACCGCGCGTCGGCCGAGGCCGACGACGCCTTCCGCGCGGCGGTCGTCGAGGACTCGCGACGCATCGCGGACCTCGCCGCCGGCGCAGGCGTTCGCATCGCCTACGAGTACCACGGCCGATCGCTGACCGACACGAACGACTCCGCCGTTGCGCTGCTCCGCGACGTCGCTCACGAGAACGTCCGTTGTTACTGGCAGGCGCCGCGGGCGCTGATGACAGCAGAATGCCTCGACGGCCTCGACGCGATCACGCCGTGGCTGAGCAACGTCCACGTGTTCTCATGGCATCCGGAGACAGGCGATCGCCTGCCCCTGGCGGCGGGTGAGCAGTGGTGGGCGGAGTATCTCCCGCGCATAGCTTCCGTCGTAGGCGACCGCTGGGCCCTGCTCGAGTTCGTCCGCGACAACGACCCGCAGAACTTCCCCGCCGACGCGCAGACTCTCAGGCAATGGCTGGAAACAGCAAGGAGATGACGATGAACAGAGGTTTCCCGATCGCCCTGATGTGCATGCTGGTTGCTGGGATTGCTTCGGCCGCCGACAAGCCGTTGGTTCGCGTGGGCCTCAAGGAAGGACAGGCGCCGATCCAGATCACCGGGCGCATCCGGCAGGGCGCGAAGGGAACCTTCACGCTTCCAACCCACGGGCCGTGGGGGTGGATCACCGTCGGCGAGGGCGGCCGGCCCGTGAAGGCGTTGGAGGGCCTGCGGTCGCTGACGATCTGCGGCTGGGCGAGGCCCACGAGCCTGGACACGGGGATGGGGGGCAATCGCATCGCGTTCAACCTGAATTACAACAAGGCCGGTCTGGACCTGGTCCACCATCGCGACGGCAAGCTCCGCCTGGCCGTCAACCAATGGCCGGACAAGGTGACCAACGACTCCTCCCCGGGCAAGCTCCAGGCGGGCACGTGGACGTTCTTCGCAGTGACGTACGACAGCACGAAGCGGACCGACAACGTTCGCTGGTACTTCGGTGCCCCCAAGACCCCGGCCGCCCTCGACCGGACGAACACCTACGCCGCCGGACCCACCGGCGCGGGCAGCGGGCCGCTGACGATCGGCAACTACAACACGACGATCCACCGCCACGGCACGGACCGGCAGTTCCGCGGGCAGCTTCACGGGGTCCAGATCTTCGGGAGCAAGACCGGCGCCGACGGCGCGCTGGACCTCGACGCGGTCCGCAAGCTCCAGGTCGACCCCGCCGCCGTGCCGGACTTCACCGCCCCCGCGCCGAAGGTCGCCGCGCCCGCAACGCCGGCGCCCGGAGGCGACCCGCGTCCTTCCGACCCCGCCCTGCCCGGCTCGGCCACGCCCGTCCCCCCGCCCGGCACGCGGCCGCGCATCATCGCGACGACCGACGGCGAGATCGACGACCGCTGCTCGATG
>CAZEJA010000336.1:0-4033 GCA_964512215.1 uncultured Planctomycetaceae bacterium | reverse complement strand
CATGGAATGGCTGGTCGCCCATCAGCACGACCCGCCGCACTATCGCGGCGACGTCGTGCTGTTCCCGCAGCACGTCTGGCTGGACGGCGTCCGCTGCAGCGGGCGGCGCGTCGAACTCGACGCGGTGCTGCAGCTCGAGCGGATCGAGCGGGAGTTCGCCGCCCTGCCCTTCGCGGACGGGCCCGTCCACATCCCGCGCCGCCTGTCCAACAACGCGTCGGGCGAGATCAGCGACTACGGCGACTGGCGCGAGATCATGACCGACGAGACGGCCGACCTCGTCCGCACGTGGGCGGGCGAGGACTTCGCCCGCTACGGCTACGACACCGACTGGAGAAAGGCGTGAGGACATGAACACCGACCGGCCTCGCTCGGCAGAGGATCTCGCGGGTGCCACCTTCAAGGCTCGCGAAGCGAGGCTTGTGGGTGCGGGCCCGAATCCGCAAAGCACCCACAAGCTCCGCCCCGACTCCGTCGGGACTGCGCTTGAAGGTGGCACCCGAGCACAGCATGATGTCCCCGACGGAGCAGGCCGACGGGGCGGACACATCGCGATCGTCAGCAACGGACCGTCCGCGGAATTGTTCGACCGGGCGAACCGCGGGGACTTCGACGTCGTGGTCGGCGTGAACTGGACCGTCGCGCGCTGGGCGTGCGACTGGTGGTGCTTGTGCGACTGGACGACGTTCGCCGATCACACGCCGCGCGGCAACCCGAAGCTGTTCATCCGGCGCTTCGCGGCGGACAAGCTCCCGCGTTACGCGCCGCAGTGCGTCGGCCGTTTCGGCGCCGCCCCGGAGGTGCTGCTCCACGAGCAAATCGCCCCGCCCCCCCTGCCGAACGGCGCCGGCCGTTGGAACGCCTTCTCGGGACTCGCCGCCCTGGGGCTCGCCCGCCACCTGCAGGCCGCCCGCATCACCGTCTTCGGCGCCGACATGACCGGCGACCGCGACCACACCGGCCAATTCGGCCACAGCCGAACCCCGGACCGCTGGGCGCTGGAGCGGAGAATCTGGCATGCACTCGTGGGCGTGCTTGAAGCGGAAGGGATCGTCGTCGAACGGGTCGGGGGCGGAGAGAGCAGTCAGCAATCAGCACGCAGCATTCAGTAACGGTAGCGGGCCCACATCCACCGGAGCAACGCACCGCTTGCGGCTTAGCACACGCTCTTAACCAGAAACCCCTTGGCGCACATGGCGTCAGACGCGAATATCGCCGCTATGGAGATTCGAAATCGCTTCACGGTATGCGCCGTCGCCCCTGCCGTGGCCCTCTCCGCGTGTCTGCTACCGGCGTGCGGGGCGGTGCGGGACGTGTCGGCCGTCGGGCATGACAGTCGGATCGATCTGCGGTGGGCGCCCGAGAAGGGCGCGGTCGGATACAACGTCTACCGGGCCACCAGCGCGGATGGCCCGTTTGTACGGTTGAACGACCGGCCGCACCGGACGCATGTCTACAGCGACTTCTTCGGCGCCAACGGCCGGCGGTACCACTACCGTGTCGCGTCCGTCAGCACGCGCGGCAGGGAGTCGGCACGCTCGGCGGTGGTGACGGCCAGCTCGCGGTCAATGAGCGACGACGAACTGCTCACGTCGGTCCAGGAAGCGACGTTCCGCTACTTCTGGGACTGGGGGCACCCGGACAGCGGCCTGGCGCGCGAGCGGATCAACTCACAGGACGTCTGCACGTCGGGCGGAACGGGCTTCGGGCTGATGGCGATCATGGTCGGGGCGGAGCGGAAGTTCGTAACCCGCGCCGCGGCGGCCGGGCGGGTGCGGAAGATCGTCGCGTTCCTGCAGGACAAGGCCCAGCGACACCACGGCGCGTGGGGGCACTGGATTCACGGGCGAGAAGGCTGGACGCTGCCCTTCACCAAGCGGGGCGAGGCCGTTGACGACGGCGCGGACCTGGTCGAGACCGCCTTCCTCATCCAGGGCATGCTCGCGGTCCGCCAGTATTTCGACCGCGACGATCCCGTCGAGAAGGAGATCCGCCGGCGCGTCACACAGTTGTGGCGCGAGGTGGAGTGGGACTGGTTTCTCGGCTGGAGCGAGGGGGCGAAGAGGCTGTCGTGGCATTGGTCGCCCGAGCACGGCTGGGGGATGGGCCTCCGCGTCGGCGGGCGGTTCAACGAGTGCATGATCGCCTACCTGCTCGCGATCGCGTCGCCCACGCATCCGATCCCGGCGGCGTGTTACGAGGAAGGCTGGATCGGCGGCGAGCAGACGTACGCCAACGGGAACACCTACTACGGCTACAAACAGTGGGTCGGCAAGCCGATGGGCGGGCCGCTGTTCTTCACGCACTATTCGTTCCTCGGTTTCGACCCGCGCAACAAGCGCGACCGGTTCTGCAACTACTTCGAGAACAGCCGCAACATCACGCGGATTCACCGGGCGTACTGCATCGACAACCCCGGCAAGCACAAGGGCTACGGCAAGCTGGTCTGGGGGCTGACGGCCTCCGACACGCCGGGCGGCTACCATGCCCACGCTCCGGGGCGGAGCGACAACGGCACGATCAGCCCCACCGCCGCGATCAGCGCCATGCCCTACACGCCGGATGAGTCCATCGCGACGCTCAAGCACTTCTATCACACCTACGGCAAGCGCCTGTGGGGCGAGTTCGGCTTCCGTGACGCGTTCAACCTCGACCGCGACTGGTTCGCCCGCAGCTACCTCGCCATCGACCAGGGGCCGATCGTCTGCATGATCGAGAACCACCGCACGGGCCTCTGCTGGCGGATGTTCATGGCCAACCCGGAAATCGCCCCGATGCTGAAGAAGATCGGGTGGAAGGAAGACGGGAAAGCTGAAAACTGAAAGCTGAAAGCTGAAAAGAGCAGTCAGCACTCAGCAATCGGCAACAGGATACAGGGGAGAGAGCCGCGACCGTGAGGGAGCGGATGAGGTCCCCAGTCCCTAGTCCCTCCGCCGTATCGCCTGCCTCACGTGCTCGGCGGCGATCTCGGGGACGGGGATCGTGAACTCCAGCGACGTCTCCGGCGTCTTGCCCAGCAGGAAGAGGCGATGGGGCTCGACCTCGACGGCCGTCACGTCGCCCAACTCCAACTCCGCCGGCGCGGTGCGGGAGGTGAAGACCACCCGCATGCTCGTGACATAGAGACGCCCCGCGTGCGTCACCGACTCCGCGGATTCGCCCTTCGCGACGCGGCCGGTCTCTTCCTCGTGCCACACCACCTCGCCGCCGCTGACAACCAGGCCCGTGGAGTCGGTGAGCGGCTTGACCTGGCCCTCGCGGATCTGCAAGACCTTCGCCAGCACGCCCAGGGCGCCCGCGAGCTTGCGCTGCCGGTCCTCGGGTGTGAAGAACGCTTCCATGTACTGGCAGGCGGCGTCCACGGCCGCGACGTCGGTGACGCCGCCGGCCCGGATGCGATCGATCTCCCGCGCGAGAAAGGCGGCGAAATCCTCCGCGAGGTCCGCCGCGATGACCTTCAACTCGGCGTCGAGCCGGCTGCACTCGTCCCGGAAACTCGCCAGCGTCTCCGCCGACGGGCGCTCCGACTGGAAGTGCGCCTGGACCCGCTCGGCGAGCTGTTTGAGGGCCTTGCGGTGTTTGCGGTGCCCCTTGTACTTGGCCAGCCCCTTGGAGGCCGCCTTCTTCAGCAGTCCGCCCGCGAGCCTCCCGACCTTGCCCGCGCCCTTCGCCGCGGCGGCCGCCCCGCGCAGCAGCGCCTCCTCGTCGGACAGCGACCTCTCGAACTGCACGATCCGCTTGCATGCGGGGCAGAATGTCGGCTGGTCGAGAATGTCCTCATCCAGCCGGGCCTCGACCTCCGCCTGACACTCCGGACACACCGCCTTGATCACAGCATCGTCACTCATCGCGACCTCACATCTCGGAAACACGTAGCAATACGGTCCGACAATGGTACCGTTCACGGGGAGAATTGTCGATTGACGATTGGCGATTGACGAGGCGAGACAGGACCCAGGCAGCGCAGTGCCTGAGCGTGACGGACGCCGCAGACAGGACGCCCCATTGCCCGTTGCCTGTTGCCGGAAAAGGG
>CAZEJA010000335.1:0-4039 GCA_964512215.1 uncultured Planctomycetaceae bacterium | reverse complement strand
GGCGATGCCGCCCTCGTGCACCCAGTGCTTGTGCAGGCGGAACGGCGTGTTCGACGCCGTCGAGAAGCCCGGGCCCAGGCACAGGTACGACGCCCCCGACCCCGGAGCGGCTGCCTTGTCGTGCTTGTCGCCCCGGATGATCTGCTCGGCGCTGGCGCCGTTGTCGGAGACGAACATCACCACCGTGTTGTCGAAGGCGCCCATCTCCTTGATCTGGTTCAGCACGCGTCCGATGTCGGTGTCCATGCGGTCGACCATGGCCGCGTGAATGGCCATCTTGAGCGACTGGAACGCCTTCTGCTTGCTCGTCAGACTGTTCCAGGGCACGGCGCGGGGCGCCTCGCCGGGGCCGATCTGGCTGGCGAGTTTCTCGCCCGGCAGATTCCAGCCCGGCTTGACGTCGGCCTCCAGCGGCGGCAGGGCGCAGTTGATCAGCTTCATCTGGCGCATGCGGAACCACCGCTGCCGCCGGATCGCGTCCCACCCGGCGGCGTAGCGGGCCTTGTACTTGAGGATGTCCTTCTGCAGCGCGTGCAGCGGGAAATGCGGGCAGTTGAACGCGAGGTACTGGAAGAACGGTGCGTCCCCGTGCTCGGCCGCGTGCTGCTTGAGGTAGGTAATCGCGCGGTTGGCGATCTCGGTGGTGGTGTAGAAGTCCCCGCCCTCCGCGACGGGCGGCAGGGCCTTGTCGTCTTCCTCGTGGCGCTTGGGCGTGAAGAAGCGGTCGTGATCGTGCAAGACGTACGAGCGGTCGAACGCCGCGTCGCGGATGGGCTTGGGGGCGCCGCGGACGTGCCACTTGCCCGAGTGGTAGCAGCGGTAGCCGAGCGGCTTGAGGTGGTGGGGGACCAGGCGCGTCCAGGCGGGCAGCTTGCCCCGCGGCGGGTCCATGCGGACCTGCTGGGCGTAGTAGCCGGTCAGGATGCACGCCCGCGACGGCCAGCATCGCCCCGTCGAGTAGACCTGCGTGAACCGCACGCCCCCCGCGGCCAGGTTGTCCAGGTTCGGCGTGTCGACCTCCCCGCCGTAACACCCGGGATCGGAATACCCCATGTCGTCGGCGACGATGACCAGGAAGTTCGGCCGCCGCTTCGGCGGCGCCGCAGCCGCAGCGCCCGCCACCGCCATCGTCGCCCCCGCCGCCGTCGCGTGCCTCAGCAACTCCCGCCGCGTCCAACCACCATCTGTCGTTCGCATCCTCATCTCCTCATATCCCAAGACGTCTCACGCGCCGCACAGCATATCACTGTTCCCGCGTCTCCTGTTGTTCCTTCTGCCGTTCCCTGATCGCTATTCGCGAATCGCTGATCGCTTCTTCTCACCACTGGGGAATCAGCTTCACCGTCAGTTCCAGCTTCCTCACGCCCTTGACGCAGATCCCCAGCTTTCGCACGCCGGTGTTCTTTGCCTGGATGTCGGGGTTGGGGGAGGTCGGCAGGGGGGCGGCGGGAAGGACCTGCAGCGTCGCGCCCTTGGGTTCGACGAGTTCGACGCGGAGGTGCTTGCCATTCTGGGTGAGCGTGGCGCCTTTGGCGTCGGCGTCGAGCTTCACATCCGCTTCCGTGTGGAAGAAGGACCAGACGTCGACGGGCTTGGCGGCTTCGATGGTGTCGGTGACGGTTACCGCCCGGCGATTAACCATCGCGAACGTCCGCGTGACGCGCTGGGCGTTGGCGGCGTAGATGCGACTGAGGTCCATTACCGCGGTGACGAGCTTGGGGGACGACTGGAACGTTGTGATCTGCGCGGGCTTGGAGGTGATCTGGTCGGCGCCCTTGCTCGGGTTGATCACGAGCGTGTTGTGCCCCTCCGCGCGGAGGCGGTAGAAGTCCCAGCGGCCGAACTTGTGCTGGTGGCGCAGGTATGTCTGCCGCTCGGAACCGAGGTCGATAAACCACCGCTCGCCGAGGGCTTCGAGGATGAACGTGCCCGCGTCGAGGTGGCGGTGGTTGTAATGGTCGGTGGGCGAGCCCTGGATGCCGACGACCAGCGCGTCGGGGTCGGTCCAGTCGCTGCGCATCGAGGCGACCTCGGCCTCGCGGAAATGCTTGTCCAGCGGCACGGCCGAGACGTCGAAGTCCGCGGCCGACGCGTCGTACCAGATCAGGTCGTTGACCTTGGCCTTTCGCGTCGATCGCTGCAGTTCGGTGTAGCGGAACCAGCTCGCCCGTGGCAGCTTGTAGCGTCGGCCGATCCAGAAATGCTGGGGCGTGGACAGGTTCGCCAACCCGCAGTCGCAGAAATTGAAGCCGACTCGCCCGGCGCCGGACATGTACAGGTGGTAGTCGCCCGAGATGCCGTACACGTCCATGTCCGACAGCCCGAAGTCCGTGCCCAGCGCCGACGTCAGTCCCGCCATGAAAGCGGTGTTGTACCGCGTGCCGTAGGACCAGTAGGTCACGCCCTCGGTGCCCGCGCCGTCGGGTCCGTACGCCCGCATGGGCAGCGGGATGGACTTGATCGCGTGGTGGAGGATCGCGGCGGCGAGCTTCGGCTCGTCCTCGGCGATCGCCAGCGCCCCCATGCCGATGCCGCCGTTGCAGACCTGGTTCCAGTTGTTCGTGCGCGTCGCCCAACTGCGGTGCTTGGGCTCGTAGAACTTCATCGCCTCGTGGAGGCCCTTGGCGACGATCGCATCGCGGAGCAGCTTCCGTTGATCCCCGGACCACCGGTCGTACAGCCAGTCGTACCCGATCGCCAGCGCGTGCGTCATCTCGGCGGTGTCCAGAAAGTGCTTGGGGTTCCAGTCCTTGAACCCGGCGGCCGCCTCGAGTTCCGCCCACGCGCGGTCGACGTACGGTTGTCCGCCCTCGATGAGGTACACGAACGCCAGCGCCCGGACGCGTTCGAGCACGCGCCGGCTGACGGAGAGCAGTCGCCGCCCGTCGGGGATCTCGTAGATGGACGGCTTGGCTGCGAGGGCCTTCTTCGCGTCGTACTTGATCTGCTTGTAGATCCGCCCGGCCAGTTCGTCGGACTTGACCAGCTTGCGGAGTCGCACCACCGCGTCGGCGTCGAGCTTCAGGCGCGGGTGTGCCGGGCGGAGCGTCTTGAGAATCTTCTCCGGTGGAGGCGGGGAGAGTTTCCCCTCCGCCCCCGACAGGGCGGCGGCGGGCCGCACGAGGGATGCCCCGCTCATCAACGCGAGACAGCGTGTGAACATCATTGGCTGGACTCCTTACGGATTGCGGGACCCGCAGATTGTACCCGGTCGCGGGGGAGCCGTCAGCAGTCAGCAGTCAGTAACAGCAGGGACCAAGGGGTTGCCCTTTCGACGTGGCCCCCAAGCCCAGGCATTGCACTGCCTGGGTGCCTTGTCTGCTGTTGCTGATTGCTGAGGGCTCTCACAGCGCAGACAACGAGCACAGGCCGGTGTGTCGGACCCGCCTGTGCTCGTTTGGGTAGCGCTGCTTTTCAGCAGCCGTCGCGGGGTGGGTTCGAGCCCCGCGGATTGCCACTACTTCTTGCCGCCGCCCTTGTCGCCGCCGCCCTTGCCGCCGGGACCGGGGCCGCCCTTGCCCTTGCCGGGACCGAACTTGCCGCCGCGGTGCTTACCGGGGCCGAAACGACCCTTGCCTTCGCCGGGCCCGCCCTTACCGTGACGACGATGGAACCTCGGAGGATGCTTGGGCATGTCGCCGGCCTCGATCGCCGCCGCACGCTCTTCCGGACTCAACTTGCCGTCCTTATCGAGGTCGTACTTCTCAAGCAGCTCGGCCTTCTTGGCCTCGAAGCGCTCCTTCATCGCCGCGTGGGCCGCCGCGCGCTCCTCCTCGTTCAGCTTCCCGTCCTTGTCGGCGTCGAATTCCTCGAGGATCTCCGCCCTGCGGGCCTCCATCTCGGCCCTGCGCTCTTCCATCTTGGCCTTGATGGCGTCACGAGCTGCAGCCCGTTCCTCTTCGCTCAGCTTGCCGTCGCCATCCGTGTCGAACTGCTCCATGAACCCCGGAGGCGGACCATGCTTGCCGCCCTTGCCGCCGGGTCCCTTGCCGTCCGGGCAGTCCTTGTCACCCTCGCCGCCCTTGCCGCCGGGGCCTTT
>CAZEJA010000334.1:0-4049 GCA_964512215.1 uncultured Planctomycetaceae bacterium | reverse complement strand
CGCCGAGTTTCCTGGCTCGTCCTTTGTACGTCGTCCCGTCCATGAAGCCTCTTTCTCCGAAGACCCGCCCCTGCTCGCCGTGATAGCCGACCACCGATTTGCACATGCACTGCCGCGACGTGCCCCCCTCGCTCGTCTGAAACAGGGCGACCTCGTCGGTGAACTCGTTGTTGTACGCGTTGGCGCCGGGCTTGAACGCGTCGAAGCCCGCGCGAAAGCCCCCGCACGACACGGCTGTGAACCGCTTGCCCGTCACGCCGACGTAGTACGCCGTCGAGTGCGTGGGGTACCACAGCGGCGGGCTGCCGTACCGCCACTTCTTGTACGACGGCAGCGGCTTGGGCATGTAGTGGAAGTACTCGCCTTCCGAGTAGACGAGTCGTCCGAAGCCGCCCGCCCGGTAGATCTGTCGCATCGACCAGCAGTCCTCGCGGAAGACGCTCGTTTCGGCCATCATGTACTTCATGCCGGTCTTCTTGACGGCTTCGAGGAGCTTGTCCCCTTCCTCGACGGACCCGTACGTCGCCGGCACGGCCGACATGACGTGCTTGCCGTGGGTCATCGCGTCGATGCAGTGCCTCGCATGACTCGGCGCGTCGGTGGCCACGAAGACGGCCTCGATTCTCGGGTCCTTGACCAGCACCTCCAGCGATTCATACGACTTGGAGCACCGGCAGGCTTTCATCAGTCCGTCGCGCCGCTCGGGGATCAGGTCGCTGACGGCTGCGATCTCCACGTTGGGGTGGTCCTGGAAACCGAATTTCGCCCCGAACTTGCAGTGCCCGTAGCCGACAATCCCCACGCGCACCTTCCGGTCGGAGACGGGCGTCCACTCCTTCGGCGGCGCGGGTCCGGCGGCAGAGACATCGCGCCCCCCCAGCGCCCCCGCCAGCAGGGCCCCCGCCGACCCCACACCCATCGCCCCCAGAAAGCCGCGTCGGTCAACGTCGATGTCGCTCATGGTTCATTCTCCCAATGCATGTGACCGCACCTTGCAGGCGCCGGTACTGTGGCACCGCAGGCTCGCGAATGCAAGACGTTCCGGAGGCGACGAGGAGGCTTTCCAACGGTCCCGCGAACGGTAGAATAGTGGAGAAGCCCCTCGCACGCGAAAGGAGCGCATCATGTCTGTCGAGATCACGTGGATCGGGCACGCGAGCTTCAGGATTTCCTCCGGCGAGAGCGTGGTGTACATCGACCCGTGGAAGCTGCCGCGCGAGATTGCCGGCGGGGATGCGGACGTGGTGTTCGTCTCGCACAGCCACTATGACCACTGCTCGCCGGCGGACGTCGAGAAGGTCTCGAAGGCCGACACCACCCTCGTCGCCCCGGGCGAGACGATCGCCGAACTCGGCGCCTCCAACGGCGTCACGCCGGGCGAACGCGTGACGATCCGCGACGTCACCGTCGAGGCCGTCGCGGCCTACAACATCGACAAGGAGTTCCACCCCAAGAGCAACCACTGGCTGGGCGCGGTGATCACGATCGGCGGCGTGCGGGTATACTACGCGGGCGACACGGACCTGATCCCGGAGATGGGCGACCTGCGGGACGTGGACGTCGCCCTGCTGCCGGTGGGCGGGACGTATACGCTCAATGCCTCCGAGGCTGTCCGCGCCTGCGAGGCGATCTCTCCGAAAGCGGCCATCCCCTACCACTGGGGCGACATCGTCGGCAGCGCCGCCGACGCCCAGGCGTTCACCGACAACGCCCCCTGCCCCGTCCACCTGCTCCGCCCCGGTGACAGCGTGGCAATCTAGCGCAGAACCCCAAAGAGCCGCGACCGTAAGGGAGCGGAAAGGAAGGCGCAGCTACTCCTTGGGCTTGTCTGGATTCTGACGGGAGATGTCGATGCGAATCGATTGCGCACCTCGCCGCATGATGCGCGCCTGCTTGAGAGCGTTGGCGTCCCGGAACGTCAGCCAGAGCGTCGCCCCCTTCTGCAGCGTGTACACATAGAGCTGTTGCTTGTCGTTCTTCTGGGCGGGCTGGCCCCACTTGGCGACCGCGTCGCGCATGCCGAACGGTTCGGTGCGCGATTCGAGGAACGTCTTCACGTCGTCGCCCGACGGCCGTTTCGCGTCCTCTTCGTCTATCTTCCGGAGGACGGACTCGATCCCGTTCTTGCGGAAGTCGCGGACGGTCTGCCATGCCACCCTCTGCAGGTAGCGTGCGATGCCCCCCGGAACGTCGCAGAGCACGAGGCGCCGGTTCCGGTCGTGCGGCACGGTCAGCTTGCCCGGGGCGCCTTCGGGACTGACGTTGTAGACGGTGGCGAACATCACGCAGGCGGCCAGGTATGAGCCCGTCAGGTTTGGATGACTACCATCCCTCGCGTGCAGAACGATGTTCGGCTTGTCGGCGACTATTTTCGCCCATGCCAGCCCCACGGGTGCGACCTCGGCGCCGGAAGCCTCGGCGAGGCGGCAGTACGTTGCGGTCAGTCCCTTCTGCATCTCGGGCTGACCTTTCCTCGCCCAGGTCATGAACAGGATCGCCCGGGCATGCTTTTTGCGGACCTGCTCGACCCACAGCTTGCCGTGCCGCATCGTTTCCGCGGGGGCCATCACGGGCATCAGGCTCTGGTCCTGCAGGAACACGGCGTCCCAGTCGCCCTCCGTCAGTCTCGCCAGCGCCTTCTTGTCCTGCCAGTGCGACCCGAAGCTGGCGCCGCCCTTCGTGTGCATGTCGGCCTTCATGCGGCATTGCTTGGCCGCCGCCAGCGCCTGCACCATCTGGGGCAGCCGGTTGCCGTACGTGTAACTGTTCCCGATGAACAGGACGCTGACCTCCTGGTCGCCCTTGGGGAATTCGACGGTCGCCCCGCCGTCCCCAGCCGGCTGCGTCGCAGGCGCCTTGGCGTACAGGGAAATCGCGCCCGTCGACAGGCACAGAGAGATGGACCACAGGACCAGCACGCACGTGCGTTTCATATCCGCCTCCCGCGGGTTCCGCTGCTCAGTTCGTGGAATGGCCCGGACGATCTGGCGAGCAACGAAGCAACTCGCCCACCGGCCGGAATCGCCCTGTCGGGGCTCTTCCCGTGTAACGCCATCTGCGGGGCCGGCGCCCCCGGCCAACTTGATTCGGTCCTTCGGACCTCGCGCGCGAGCTCTCTTTACTTCTTCCGGCTCTTCTTGACGCCCGCGAGGCAGGCGGCGAGGGTCATGCTCCCCAGCTTGGTGCGGATGGTGTCCTGCAGATCGGCCCAGACTTCGCGCATGGGACAGCCGTTGCGCTCACACTGCGGGGGCGAGGTCTGACAGAAGTTCAGCATGACGGGGCCTTCGACGGCCTCGATGACATCGAGAACGGTGATGTCCTTCGGCTCGCGGGCGAGCAGGTATCCGCCCTTCTTGCCGCGGACGGGCGTGATGAGTTTGGCCCGGCTGAGCGAGGCGAAGATCTTCACGAGATATTGCTTGGACAGGTCGCGCAGCTTGCAGATCGTGTCCAGCGTGACGGGCCCGTCGCCGTACCCCTCGGCCAGGACGAGAACGCCCCGAACGGCAAACTCCGCGGCGGGGGAAAGTTTCATGCGTGGTCATCTCCAAATGCCGACAAGCGACGCAACATTATCCACATTGTCCGGAACGCCGTCAAGAAGCGGAACAACGGAACTTCAGGAATGCCCCGCCGCCCGGCCGAGAGCGGGAAGGAAGTACTCCTCCACGACGTGTTCCCAGCTCATGCGCTGGGCGAGGGCGTGCCCGGAGGCGATCCGCCGGGTGAGCGCCTCGTCGTCGCGGGCGAGGCGGGCGAGGATCTCCCCGGCGAGGCGGGCGGCCTCGTCGGACTCGATGCGGTCCCGCTGCACCATGGGCAGCGACAGGAGCTTGTCGACGCTCATCGCCTCGGGGACGGTCAGGAAGTTGCCCTCGATGACGTTGTCGTCGAACCCCTCCTCGCCGGCGGCCCGGCGGACGAAGCCCATGCACCCGCAGACGTTCGACGTCGCGCACAGGGCGCCGAAGCAGAGCGGCTCGAACTGGCTGATGCCGAACGGCTCGTACACGCTGAGCCCGAACTCCACGTCCGTGCCGCGGCGG
>CAZEJA010000333.1:0-4073 GCA_964512215.1 uncultured Planctomycetaceae bacterium | reverse complement strand
GTCAAACGAGGCCTCATTATATATGAACTGTGGTTTTCATCCGGGAAATCCGGGAGAATACATGTAACGAATCCCGTCGGCGGAGCGTACCATCACATGAAGACCCCCGGTCGGAAAGGATGGTCCCATGTCTCGTAACCAAGAGGTCCTGCCGCTTGTCCCGATGCTGATCCTGGTCTTGGCGCCCCCGTTGGCGGCGCGGGCCGAAGACCCTCTGCCGGCCGCGGCGGAATGGGTGCCGAGCCAGGCGATTGTGGTCCTGAACGTCTCCAAACCGAAGGCCGTGTGGGATGTGATCCTGCAGCCGGAGTTGATCAAGGCGGTGGGATCGTCCGCGGCCTACAAGGCCCAGGCCGCCAAGCCGGGCTTCCGGCAGTTTGAGAAGATGGTGAAGTTCCTCGAGCGCCGGTTCCAGGCGGATTGGCAGACGATCGTCCGCCGCCTCACGGGCGGGGGCGTCACGTGGGCCGTCGGGCCCGGCGGCGCCAGCCTGCTCATCGTGGACGCACTCGATTCTGAAGTCCCCAACGGGCTGCACGACTTCCTCGTGTCCGCAGTCCGGTCGGGCGCGGAGAAGAAGGGGCAAGAAGACCCCGTCCGCTCCATCAAGCACGGGGACGTCACGATCTGGACGCTGGGCCCGAAGGAGGCCCACGCGATCGTCGGCAAGCGGGTGCTGATTTCGAATCAACCGGAGGCACTCCAGGCCGCCCTCGATCTGCGCGGGGGTGCCGGCGGTAAGAGCGTCGCATCGCTGCCGGCCTACCGCAAGGCGGGGCAGGCCGCGTCCGCCGATTCCGCGGCAGTGCTCTACGTCGACACGGCCGTCGTGAAGAAGCTGCCGAAGCTGGCCCGGGCACTGGCGACGGAGCAGAACCCGCTTCTGTCGCTCCTGGCGGCTCCGATCACCGAGGCCTTCAGTGACTCGTCCTGGCTGGCTCTGTCGCTGACGACCAAGGGCAATTCGCTTACGTTCGACGCCGTCACGGACGGGTCCATCGCCGCGGCGGGCGCGGCGCGGTTTGCGCTGCCTGCCAAGGCCGGCGACGGGGCCGCACCGAACCTGGCCGTGCCGAGACGGATCGCCGCCATGAGCGTCTACCGCGACCTGGAGGGGTTCTACGCCGCCAAGGACACGCTGTTTCCCGAGCGGACGAGCGGGTTGATCTTCTTCGAGAACATGATGGGGATCTTCTTCTCGGGTCGCGACCTGACGAGCGAGGTGCTGGCCGAGATCGGTCCGAAGATCCGTCTGGTCGTCGCGGAGCAGAAGTACGACGAGGCCGTCGGCACGCCGGCGGTTCAGTTCCCCGCGTTCGCCCTGGTTCTCCCCCTGAAGAATCCCAAGCGTTTCGCTCCGGTGGCCGAGGAAGCCTGGCAGAAGGCGCTCGGGCTGATCAATTTCACCCGAGGCCAGAAGGCCCAGCCCGGCCTGGTCATGGACCGGTTCATTCACGACGGCACGAAGTACAGCGTAGCCGCCTTCAACCCGCCGGGCGATGAGGAGGCCAAGCCCGTCGACAGTCGATTCAACTTCCGCCCGGCTATTGCCGTCTCGCACGGGCACCTGATCCTCAGCTCCACCGATGCCCTGACCGAGGACCTGATGGACGCCCTGCGTAAGGAAGCGGTCGCTCCCGCCAAGCCGCAGGCCGGAACGCACAGCACGGTCGAGATTGACGGGGCTCAACTGGCGTCGATCCTGAAGGCCAACCGCGAGAACCTGGTCCGCCAGAACATCATCGACAAGGGCAACACGCGCGAGCAGGCGGAAGCCGAAATCGACATGCTGCTGGGCATCGTGCGGCATATCTCGCGCGTGGGTCTGGCCGTCGGCTCGGGCAAGGACCGGTCGAGAGTCTCCCTCCAGATTCAGTTGAGCCCGCCTTCGAGCCAACGCGGAGGCACGTGATGCCCGACGCGAGAGACACGATGAGCCCCGAGTTCGCGTGGGCCCCGTACAAGCCCTCGCCGCAGGCGCCGTGGAACCTGGCGCGAGCGGCCCATCTGTGGCGGCGCGCGGGGTTCGGTGCGACGTGGGGGCAACTCCAGGAATCCCTCGAGGTCGGCCCCCAGCGGACCGTCGACCGGCTGCTGAAGCCCCGGGCCGACGTGGACGCCTTCAACCGTACGTGTGACGGGTACGCCGAGAAGGCGGCCTCAGCCGTGGCGCTTCGGGCGTGGTGGCTGCGGCGGATGATCCAGACGCCGCATCCGCTGCTCGAGAAGCTGACGCTCTTCTGGCATGACTTCTTCGCCGTCGGCGCCGCGGGGGTGGACGACGCATCGCTGATGTTGCGGCACGTCCAGCTTCTCCGGGCGGGCGCCGTGGGGCGTTTCGATACGCTGCTGGCTGCAATCGCCCGGGACCCGGCCGCGCTGCTGTCGCTCGGGGCCAAGGCCAGCCGGAAGGCGATGCCCGATGACAGCTTCGCCCGGCAGTTGCTCCGCCGGTACACCGTCGGCGAGGGCACCTGCTCGGACAAGGACGTTCGCGAGGCCGCCCGGGCAATGACCGGGCGGTTCGTGCTCCGAGGGAAGCTGCGTTTCATCGGGCGAGAACACGACGGCGACGAGAAGACGATTCTCGGCAAGACGGGGAAGTTCACGTCGGAAGACGTTGTGAAGATCGCGGCCGCACACCCAGCCACCGCCCGGAACGTGGTTCGCAGACTCTATCGCTGGCTCATCAGCGAGACTGACGCCCCGACGGAGGTACTCCTGGCCCCGCTGGCCGCGTCGTTCGCCGAGGACTTCGACGTGGGACGACTGGTCGAGACGATGCTGCGGAGCAACCTGCTGTTCAGCCGCACGGCGCTTGGGCGACGCATCAAGCGCCCGGTGGAGTACGCGATCGGGATCATCCGTGCCCTCGAGGGCACGGTGCCCACCGTGCGGTTGGCGGCGGACCTGGCGTCGCTGGGCGAGAACCTGTATCACCCGCCCACGCCGAGCGGCTGGCAGGGCGGTCGTCACTGGCTCAATCACGCCACGCTGATCGGGCGAAGCAACCTGGCCACGGCGCTGCTGGCCCCGTCGGGGCCGTATAACGGCAAGCTGGACCCAGCCGCCGTTGCCCGCAAGCACGGCCACACCGATGCCAGGTCCGGCGGCAGATTCCTGATGAACCTGCTGCTCCAGCCGAGTGATGCCGACCGCAGGATCAAGGAGTTTCCGGCAGTCGCCGCGCCCGATGGCGGCCTGCGGAAGTTCGCCCACGCCGTCGTCACGCAGCCGGAGTTTCAGTTGGCCTAGTCTCTGGAGAATCGAAATGACCCGGTCACGTCGCCAATTCCTGAAGTCAACCCTTGCCGCCCCGGCGGTGCTGTCGCTGGCGCCGGTCGTGCGGGCCCGTCCCGCCGCCGCAGAGAAGCAACGAAGCGATACCGTCCTGGTCATCGTCCAGTTGTCCGGGGGCAACGACGGGCTCAACACGGTCGTGCCCTACGCCGACGACGCCTACGCTCGCAGCAGGTCCACGCTGAGGCTGACGGGGAAAGACGTTCACAAGATCGATGACTACGCGGGATTTCACCCGAAGATGGAGGGGTTCGCCCGGCTGCTGAAGGCGGGGCGGCTGAGCGTCGTGCAGGGGGTGGGCTACCCGAAGTCAAACCGGTCGCACCCGGGGGCGATGCGAGACTGGCACACGGCGAGGCCCGCCCGGGACCGGTGCCCGACCGGCTGGCTCGGCCGGGCCGTGGACAGCGCCTGCAGCCAGGACGAGGCCCGCATACCGGGCATCTTCGTCGGTCCGATCGCTCGGCCGTTCGCCCTGACGGCGGAGAAGGCGTGCGTGCCTTCGATTCGTTCGGCCCGCGAGTTGACGCTCCACGCGATGCCGGAATCGAGCGGCGTGTCGCCCCAGCGCGATCGCACCGACGAAGGCAACTCGCTGGCCGACTACGTGCGACGCAGCAGCCAGAGCGCCCATGAAGTCAGCCGCCGGATCAAGACCGTCCTTGCCGACGCGCCCTCTGCACAGCGCTACCCGCCTCTGCGCCTGGCCGGGCACCTGAGCACCGTTGCGCAGTTGATTCGCGCGGACGTCGGCATCCGGATCTTCCTGGCTG
>CAZEJA010000332.1:0-4078 GCA_964512215.1 uncultured Planctomycetaceae bacterium | reverse complement strand
CGACATGGTCTCGCGGCATCTGCTGCACATTACTGCAAACTCAACATAAGTCGATCACCAGGCAGTCGTACGACAGGTAGCGCCGGAAGACCTTGCGGTCGCTGCGATCAGCCAACGACTGAAACAGTTCCTGGATCAACTCGGGGAAGGTGATGAAGTAGCCGCGATAACCGCGATCGATCGCTTGCAGCAGGAAGGAGGTGGCCAGGCCCGTCTTGCCGCAACCGGTGGGACCGAGCCAGATCACGCCGCGCTGCTTGGTCATGTAATCGAAGCTGTCGTAGAGCGACATGACCCGCTTGCGATCAAGCTTGGGCTGTTTGTCAAAGGGAAAGGTTTCCATCTCCAGCATTTCGGGAATGTTGGCTCGCTGCCGGCGCAGCAGCCTCGCGTTTTCCCGTTTGGCTCGGTATTCCTCCTCCACGATGTACTTCAACAACCGCTCGGACGAGTAACGGCCTTTCCTGGCTTTCTCCAGGGTTTGGTCCCACTGCGTCAGCAACCGGCCCAAGCGGAGATACTTCAGCATGGCGATGAGTTCTTCGTCGATGTTCTGGCGGGGCTGATCAGAAGGGTTCGTCATCTTCGTCCTCCTCTTCCTTTTCTTCGTTCAACTGGTCGTACACGGAGAGATCGGGCTGGTCCGTCAGATAGCCTTCCTGGTAAGCGGGACGCTGGCGGAAGTCTTCATCCACCTCCGGCTCGGGAAGCACCTCTTCTTCCTGGCTCAGGCAAAGCCAGGCGATGCGCCGGAGCGTGGCCAATTCGAGGATGCGATAACGGTGGGCGCGACGGGCTGTCTTGCGAAACACCTCGCTGGTCAGCTTGCGGCTGAGCGTGAACAGCTCGCGGGTGAACCGGTGCCGCTGGACGCCTGGAGCCGAGAGCGCGAAGTCGAGATAAGCTGACACTTCCTCTCCCAACGCGCGCAGACGCTGCTCTTCGAGCTTGGCGTCACGGCGTCGGTTCTTGGGCCGATGCCGAGGTTTCGGCTGGCCGGGAGGACTGTAGTATTGCAAGCGCGTGCCGTCAGGCGGCAGCGGATACTCGGCCAGGCACTCGTAGTTCCGGAAGATCTTCAAGCGGTCCGCGTACTCGAACACCTTCACGTCATCGCGGCGCGTCCCTGGGACCCAGTAGTAGTTCGCCTGGAAAGCGACATAACCATATTGATCGGTGACGCGCTGGTGCATTTGGTACGGCGCCGGAAGATGCTGGGGCAGCGGGTTCAGGTAAAGCCGCTCGTGCTCGAATAACTGGGCCGGAATCACACGCGCCTTGGTCAGCACGCGATGCTCCATTCGCTCGGTCGCCCACCGGCGCGCTTGCTCGTTCAGATCCTCCAGACTGGCAAACGTGCGGCCGGGAAGGAAGCTCGTTTCCACACTCCAGAAGCTGCGTTCGTTGCCCGCTTTTCGATTCGGATGATCGATCGCGTGGCAGACGAATTGGAAGCCGTAACGTTTGGAAAACGCGTTCATCTCCGGCACGATTACCGCGCGGCTCCCCGCGCCGCGCAGCCGAGCCAGGTTCGTGTTGTCAATGATGCATTTCCAGGCCGCGTAGCCCCAGAACATCAGCGCCTCGTGCAGGAAGCACTTCATCGCGAAGCGGTTGAAGACGCGATAGACCTTCAAGTACCGCCGTTTCGAGTAACGCAGGTAGACCAAGCTGGCGATCAGCCTCGTCCGGCGTTCTGCGAGTTTCACCTGGTAGACCGTGGTGTCATGCTGCATCTCGACGCCCGGCTCGTCGGCGACGCGGTCGCAACGCGCCGGCTCGCAGCGGCTCAATCCCAGCTCGCGCAACATCCGTGTCAAGGTCGAGTACCCAACCTGGATGCCCTCCTCTTCGAGGAGCTTCTCGTGGATCCGCTGCATCCAACCGTCACACTCGCGGTAGAGGCGCTCCAGCAGTGCCGCGTCAACCTGTTTCTTGTCGCTCCGCTCTCGTCGAGCGAGCTTTCCCTCCTGCTTGACGATCCTCCGCACCGCATTGCGGCTGACATGCAGGCGGCGGCTGATCTCCCGCAGCGACATTCCTGCTTGATGTAACTGATAAATGGCGTTACGTACGTCCGGTCCGATCATAGAACTCCTCCATCTTCTTGAAGAACGATTCCCGCCGGCCGAGTAGGCTGGCGAGTAACAGATTGGCTTGGGCATGGAAGTCTCGTGCTTGCAGACGCGGACTGTCACAACGCGTCATCACCTTTTGCATCGCCTGGAGCAGGCGCTCGAGCTCGCGGAGCAGGCCGCGTTCGAATTCGCTCAGGCCCTCGGGGTCCTCCGCAGCCGCCTGCATCTGGTCGAGCGTCCATTTCCAGTTGCCTTGGTCGATGGCTTCCCGTAGCGACGGTGTGCCGCGGAAGTATCCATGGGCCAAGAGCTCAATCTCGCGGACGCTGAGCTTCGTTCCAGCAACCGCCTGCACGAAACGTTCGATTTCCTTTTGGTCGACGCCGTTCATGCGCATAAACGGCCGCAAGGTGACCATGTACGAGTAGACGGGAAAGACGCCGCGAAACAGAATCGCTTGGATCGCGGGGCTCATCTGTGTGAGCAGATTGCGACGCGTACTGACCCACGCCTTGCTGCGCGAGAGCATCTCGGCCACGTCGGCGATCGTCATCTCGTGCGTGTTCAACAACTCGGCCACGAAGCGGGCCTGCTCGAGAATATTGAGCGTCCTTTGCCGGCGGGCACTGAGCAAGCTGGCGATACCCTGCGTTTCGTCTTCACCCCACGAGACATACGGTACGCATTCGATGCCCAATTTCGCGGCACACCGATTTCGCCGGAAGCCATCCAGCAGCAGGCGGCCTTGCGGCGTATCGACACCTCCCAGCGGCTCTTCGATCCCTCGCTCGGCGATCGAAGCCAGCAAGCGCGCTTCGGCAGCGTCGTTCCGCAATCGGTAACCCTCGTAGCGGAGATCCAGGCTGCTTCGTTCCACCGTTTCGCTCATCGGTCGCACCATCAGGGCGGGTGTTGGCTGAGGAAACGGAGAATATACTCGCGGCGCGGCAGCCTGTCGAAGCTGCGTTGTCTCATACTTCTTCGCAGCACGTGAAGGAGTTCCTCAGGGCCGATCGTGCGGGCTTCGATCACGCTCGCGACCATCGCCAGATACGGCAGCATGGAAGAGTTCAGCAAGGTGGCTTCGTCAAGCGTGAAGCCCTCCAGTGTCAAACGGACGTCCTCGCTGGGTGCTTCCTCGGGAGCAGCCTGCGTTGGTTGATGCGTGGGACGTGATGCAAGTTGCGATGGTGGCGCAACACAAGCAGACGAGGCATCACAAGATGAGGCATCCTCGTCCGCCGGCACGGCGTTTGGCGACGCCCCGTTTTCGATGCCGCCGCCTGCCGTGCTCCGCTTCCCGTTAAGACGCTTCTTATTCTTGAATCCCCTGTCCGTTCGATAGTGCTTCTTGCTCCGCTCGTTGGCCTGTTGGCGACGACGGTGCTCACGGCAACCGAACGGACAGTGGAGATTCCGACGATTCGCGTTCCGCGGATGCGTCAGAAAGCGAATTCCACAGTGGCGGCAGTGGACCGCACAGCTTGCCAGACCGGGACGATCGCGCAAGATGGCATCGAGCGTGATCTGATACTGACGAACAAGCGGACGAGCGCGATCGTCCTCATGCCAATCCGGCCGAAACGAGAAAATTTCGCCGGCGGCTATGACAAAAACGCCAGGTTCTCGGTTAAAATGCTGATCGTATTCTGCATCTCCTCGTCCTACTCACTCGACGCCAACGCATCGAGGTCTAGGGCGAGGATTTTTTTGTGGATCAGCAAAATACATTGTCGACCTGCCCGCGCAACGGATCCATTCGCCAACACCTATTCTCACTTCGCGCGTTTGCGCAGCCGGTAACGCTTCACCGCGTCACATAACCTCCTACTCGGAAAGAAAAACCTGGAGCTACGGAGATCGAAGAAGAGCCCTACTACTTGTCTTCCAAGTAGTGGACCCATTTAGCGGAGCACGCCCGGGGCAAAAAAGCTGAGCGGCATAGCGCTTGATCAACTTCCGTTCCGAATGGTCGGCCACCGAGGCATACAGCTCGTCCA
>CAZEJA010000331.1:0-4079 GCA_964512215.1 uncultured Planctomycetaceae bacterium | reverse complement strand
CTCGGCGTGTTCGGCGGCTCGACCTGGAAGAGGTCGAAGGGCGACGCCGCCAGGGTCCCTCAAAACCAGTGGGATCACTACGAGTTCACGCAAGACGAGGAATATCTCCGCACGCGGGCGTACCCGATCATGAAGGACCTGTGCGAGTTCTGGGAAGATCACCTCAAGGAGCTTCCGGACGGGACGCTCGTGTCTCCGGACGGTTTCTCGCCCGAGCACGGCCCGCACGAGGACGGGGTGTCGTTCGATCAGCAACTGGTCTGGGACCTGTTCACCAACTTCATCGAGGCGTCGGAGATCCTCGACGCCGACGCGGCGTTCCGCAAGAAGGTCGCGGCCATGAAAGCTCGCCTGCTGGGTCCCAAGATCGGCAAGTGGGGGCAGTTGCAGGAGTGGATGGTGGACCGGGACAGTCCCAAGGACAAGCACCGGCACCTGTCGCACATGATCGCCATCCACCCCGGCCGGCAGATCTCGCCGATGACGACGCCGAAGTTCGCCCAGGCGGCCCGCGTGTCCATGAACGCCCGCGGCGACGGCGCAACGGGCTGGTCCAAGGCCTGGAAGATCAACATCTGGGCCCGCCTGCACGACGGGAACCGCTCGTACAAGCTGCTGTCGGAGATGATTCGTGGCAATATCTTCGACAACCTGTTCGACGCGCATCCGCCGTTCCAGATCGACGGCAACTTCGGGTACGCCTCCGGCATCTGCGAGATGCTCGTACAGTCGCACATGGGCGCGATCCACCTGCTGCCATCGCTGCCCGACGCCTGGCCGACCGGATGCATCAAGGGCATCCGCGCCCGCGGCGGGTTCGAACTCGATATCCGCTGGACCGGCGGCAAGCCGTCGGAGACGGTCCTTCGCTCCGGCAAGGGAAGGCCCTGCACGCTTCGCACGAGCGCCCCCGTCACGGTCACGTGCGGCGGCAAGGCCGTCAAGCCCGCCGCCGTCGAGGAGAATGTCATCCGTTTTCCGACCGAAGCGGGACGGACGTACGTGATCGTGCCCCGGTAGACGTGAGGAGCAGACATGGCGCCGATCCGCAGAACAGCTTTGGCGTTGATGGTGTTGGCGTCTGGGGCCGGTGTTCGACCTTGCGCCGCGGAGGGCGCGCGCGGGTATCTGTCGAAGCCCGACGCCTGGTACGCAAGCGAGGAAGGCAAGCGCGTGACGGCCAACATCCTGTCGTGGCAGTCGCGCCACGGCGGTTGGCCGAAGAATCTCGACACGACGACGAAGCCCTACAAGGGCAGCCCGGGCTCGACGCAGGGAACGTTCGACAACGGCGCAACCACCGACGAGCTGCGTTTCCTGGCCCGCGCGTATGCCGCCACGAAGAACCGGCGCTGCGGGGAGGCCTTCCTCAAGGGCTTCAACCACATCCTCAAGGCTCAGTACCCCAATGGAGGCTGGCCGCAGTATTACCCGCTCAGCAGCTACTATCACCGCCACATCACTTTCAACGATTACGCCATGGTGCGCATCATGGAGTTCCTGCGCGAGGTCGCTACCTCGGGCCGCTACGCCTTCCTCGGCGACGCCCGGCGGAAGCAGGCCCAGGGGAGCTTCGACCGCGGCGTGCAGTGCATCCTGGACTGCCAGATCGTCGTGAATGGCAAGAAGACCGTCTGGTGCGCCCAGCACGACGAGAAGACACTCAAGCCCCGCAAGGGCCGGTCGTATGAACTCGTGTCGCTCAGCGGCGGGGAGAGTTCCGGCATCCTGCGCCTCCTGATGAGCATCGAGGACCCCTCGCAGGAGGTGGTCGACGCCATCGTCGCGGGGGCCGAGTGGTACGCATCGTCGAAGGTCACGGACAAGGATAAGCTGCGCGCGATGGGAGTGGCCAAGCCGGGGTGGGCGCGATTCTACGAGATATCGACCAATCGACCGATCTTCTCCGGGCGGGACGGCAAGAAGAAGTACAGTCAGTCGGAGATCGAGCGGGAGCGTGCCGAGGGCTACTCGTGGTGGGGCCCGTACGGCGATAAGGTCGCACAGGAATACAAGAAGTGGAAGAAACGCCACGCGAACAACCCCCGCATTCTCATTCAGGGCACCGGGATCGTCCCAAGCGAGCTGAAGGGACCTCTGAAGGCTGCCTACGACAGCATGGGCAGGGGACAGTACGGACCGGCGGCCGCTGCGCTGAAGAGCATCCTCGACAAGCCCGATAAGGTGGCCGAGAGGCATCTCGAGACCGCCCGGGCCATGATGAAGCTGCTCAGGCTGCGCAGCGCCGCATCTGTCGAAGCCCTCGTGAAGCTCGAGAAGATCGGCGACTACTACACGCTGAGCAGCCGGATGGAGACCGAGAAACCGAGGCTGGCCGGTCTGCCGGGCTTCGACGAGAAGTACGAGCGATGGCGGGAGGAGAAGGGCACCGAAAAGTGGCAGGCCGTGATGAAGGCCGGTCAGCAGTACAAGGTACTGCTGTTCGCCGTCGACCGTCTGACCCCACCGGAGGCCATCAAGCGTCTGGAGGCGTTCGCCGCCCAACAGGGCGAGTCGCTGTACGGCCGAGCGGCGCTTCACGCCATCGCAACATTGAAAACCAACCCCAACGCCTCGGGGTCGGCGATCCGCGAGGCATACTTCGAGAAGCTGATGGACGGGCAGTAGGTCGGGGGACTTCGGGAAACGACAATGGCATCCTATGGACGATCAGCGCCTATCGGTTCTTACGACGCGCACGAAGATCGCGCGCTCGTGCGAAGCAGGCGTGGCGCGCGGGCAGGCCCGAAGGGCCGTTGGGATTTGGCCGGGGGCGCTGCCCGAAGGGCGAGCCCCCGGATGGATGCCTCCCGTCTCCGGGAGCCCCAGCGGGGTGACGGGATCGTGTTCGGCGCGGACCCTCCCGTCGCCCCGCCGGGGCTCGGTTGTGTGTGTGGCATTCCGGGGACTCGCTTCGCTCGCCCCCGGCAGAATCCCGGCGGCCCTTCGGGCCTTTGCGACATGCGCAAAGCGCTCGCGCGTGGAAGGGCCGCATGCTTTCCTGATCAGCGATCTGGTCTTTGAGAAGATATGAGCAGAGGAGATAGAAGGAGAACAGGATGCTTCGATCATTGCTCGCGTTGAGTCTGGTTGCTGCTATCGCCTGCGTCGCTTCGGCGGCGGAGAAGAACCCGCCTGCGCCCGCCAACGCTCCCGCGGGCGTTCAGTGGGATGCTGCGAAGGGCGAACTGACGCTCGAGTACCACGGCGGTACGATCCTCCGCGCCACCGTCACGGCCACAGATGCCGACGGGAAGAGCGTGGGCGTCACGTTGGAGACGACGGAAACACGCGAGGAGAAGGTGGAGCAGTGTCTGAAGTTCGTGCCTGCTAAGCCGCAAGCAGGGGGTACGGTGGTACTGCGCGGTGCGGTCGTTGGTAGTGGGGAGGCGTTCCCTGCTGAGACGTTGTCCGAAGCACAGAATCGCTTCCCCTGCGTGCGCAACAGCGTGGGACTGAGTCGCAACCTGCGCAACAACGCGGTGTACGATCGTCGTTGGGACTGGGTGCTGGTCGGTCCGGTGGACGGGGGGACGCGGATCGAACCCGGGCAGGTCGGAGAGAACCGGGTCACCTTCTCGTGGTCCAGCCGCGGCGCGAGCATCGAGCTGGTCTTCCGCCCGCGCTTCTACCAGAAGCACATGGGCTACACCCGCTACGAGCCCTGGACCTACAAGGTCTGGAAGGGCTCCGTGACGGGGTACTGTACGTGGTGGTCGTACCGCGGCGGGTTCACGCAGAAGACGCTCGACGCGATGCTGGGCGTGTTTGTCGAGAAGCGCCTGCCCGACTTCGGCTACCAGTACATGCAGTTCGACAACTGCTACCAGAAGGGCAACGGCAGCAGCCCCGAGAACTGGCTGAACTGGAATGAGAAGAAGTACCCGGGCGGCTGGCAGTACGCGATCAAGGCCATCCGCGCCGCCGGGATGAAGCCCGGCATCTGGGTCCATCGGGTGCACCGCCCCAGCGACCCCGGCGTGAAGGACATCATCACGAAGCACCCTGACTGGTTCGTCCCGGGCGCCGACGGCAAGCCCCATCACCAAAGCGGCTTCTGTTCGTTGAACACGGTCAAC
>CAZEJA010000330.1:0-4087 GCA_964512215.1 uncultured Planctomycetaceae bacterium | reverse complement strand
CCCGTGACGAGGCCAGACAAATATGCTTAACTTAGGACCATTGGGGACAGTCCCCCTTTTCCTCGTTGCCGTTCCCTGATCGCTACCTGCCTGCCGGCAGGCAGGTTCGCGAATCGCGAATCGCTGCCGTTTCTGAATCGTGCGCCTCCTGTGCACGTATCACCCCCGGACGCAGCATGGGAGAGCAGCGAATGGCGACGGATCCGTTTACGCAGACATTGGACAAGCTCTGGGAGGCGTTGGAGGGTCATGCGGCCCTGGCGGCGCTGGTCAAGGCGGGCAACCGCATCAAGCTGACCGGCGAGGGCGGCGACCCGTACAAGCCCTCGACCCAGTACGCGGACAAGCCCGAACTGGCGATCGAGCCGGCCGGCGGGTCCATCGAGACGGCCGCGACGTCAACGTCGGCGCGGATCCTGCAGGACTTCGACATCCGCCTGGCGACGGGGTCGCTCCGCGTCGGGCGGGAGCTGTTCCCGGTCAAGTGGGAGATCGTCAAGGCCCTGGCGGCCGCGGGACAGACGCTGGGGCTGTCGTTCGTCCGCAAGGTCACCGTCACGAGCGCCACCGACCGCCGCGGCGACGACGAGGCCGACCGCGGCACACCGGGATGGACCACCGTACTGACCGTGCGAACGGAGATGTGGTTCGCGGAAGCGGATCTGAGTTGAGTGGGCCGCAGAGACCTGCCTACCGGCAGGCAGGCGCAGCGGACGCAGAGGGAAGAAGCGGGCGACACAGAGGGACAGAGAAACAGAGGGCAACGACAACAGAAGACGAAACGGCAGGCGACACAGAGACACAGCGGAACAGAGAGATGAGAGAAGAGACGACGTACGACACAGGGGAGCAAGGCAGCAGAGCGATTGGAGAAGCGATCGGCAGGCACGCTGCTTCCTCTTCCCCTCTGTCTCTCTGTCCCTCTGTGTCGCACGCTGTTTCTTCTTCCCCTCTGTCTCTCTGTGCCTCTGTGTCGCGCCGTTGCTTCCACGGAGAGAGATAGACAGATGAGCACAGCGTTATCGACGACGATTACGGTGCAGGTGCAGGCGACGCTGACGAAGGCGATGGATCTGGGGACGGCCCAGGATCCGCTGAGCCTGACGCGGACGGTGTCGCTGGCGGATGGGACGGGGGCCGACCAGGCGGACCGCTCGTTCCACGATCAGCGGGCGCTGGCGGCCTCGGGCAGTGAGGAGCTGGACGTCGCCGGCGTGCTGACGGATGCGTTCGGGGCGACGGTGTCGCTGGCGCGCGTCAAGGCGCTGCTGGTGCGGAACCTGTCGACGGACGATTCGCTGCTGATCGGCGGCGCGGCCGCGGGTGCGTTGGGGCTGTTCGCCGACACGTCCGACGTGCTGAAGCTCCGCCCGGGCGGGATCTTCCTGGTCTCCGCCCCGGATGCCGACGGTGTGGCGGTCGGGGCGAGCGACAAGCTGAAGATGGCGCACTCGGGTGACACGACCGGGTCGCTGGACTACGAGATCGTCCTGATCGGGGCGTCCGCCTGACGGCGGCGGAGGGAATCATGGGACAGCCGCTAACCGCCGCGGAAGGCAAGCTCGAAGTCGACGGGCAGGAAGTCGCCGACATCCGCGCCATCACGCTGGATCGCACGGCCGAGACGGAAGAGTACGCCTCGACCGCCACGGCCGGCCGCAAACGCCGCCTGGGCGGACACGCCGACTGCACCGGCACGTTCGAGATGTACGCCGAGGCCGGAAGCTTCTCGCTCGGCTTCGACGTGGGCGACACCGTCACCATCACCGGCTACGCCGACGCGACGCACTCGTTCAGCCTTCAAGCGATCGTCTCGCACATCGCCCACGGCGTGCCCGTCGAGGCCGGCCGCCTCGTGCCCGTCACCGTCTCCTTCGGCGGCGACGGCGAACCGACCCTCACCTGACCGCAGACCCCGGAGCCGCACATGACCGAACCGAACGACAACGCCGACGCCACCCGGGCCCTGCTGGCCGAGTTGCGCAGGCAGACACAGATGCTCGCGAAACTCCAGGACGCCCTCAAGAAGATCGCCGACAACACCGACCCCGCCGCACGCGTAACGTCCGCACCGTGAACAACAGAAGACCACAGAGACACAGAGAATACAGAGATGAAGGAAGAAGAAACAGCGTGCGACACAGAGACGCAGAGAGACAGAGGGGAAAAAAGGAAACAGCGTCGCGGCCATTCGTCCCTTGCGTTCACCGTTTCTTCTTCTGTTGCTGTTTCCCTCTGTTGCTCTGTCCCTCTGTGTCGCACGCCGTTTCTTCTTTCGTGTCTTCTTCTTCCCTCCGTGCCCTCTGTGCCTCTGTGGTGAACGCCGCTAACAGGAGCTGCGATGGCCATTGACGTGATCAATCTGAACGCCGTGCTGAGCGTGTCGTACGAGGAACTGTCGCACCCGCAGGCCTCGCCGCGGGAGCAGATCACGGGCGGGTCCTTCGAGGCCGTCCGGCATCTGCAGTGCGACTGGTCCGACCGCCTGACGCTTGCCCGCGACCTGCTGGGCTACACCGAGCAGAGCGAGGAGACCGTCATCCACCACCGCCCGCACGCCTACCCGCACGACGGGTCGCTGGTCGCCGACGCCGTGTCGATCGCCCCGGCCGGGGCGGCGGCGCCCGCCGGAGGCGTGATGGCCTGGGCGAAGGCCCGCCTGCAGGTGACGTACCGCGCGCCGGCCTTCGGCGGCGCCGACGATCCGCCCGAGACGGCGCTGGTCAGTGAATCGATCGAGCCGGCCGCGGAGTTCCTGACGCTCTCGGGCAAGGACCTCTACTGGGACGCCTCGCAGACGGATTCGCTGGGGGAGGACTACGACCTGCCGAAGCTCGTCCGCATGGCCGAGTGGGTCTACACGCGTCACCGCATGCCGTACGTGCCGTCGGGCACGTGGGGGCTGATCGGCAAGGTCAACGCGTCGGCCGTCACGTCCAACCGCCTGGGGGCGACCTTCGCGGCCGAGACACTCCTGTACCAGCCGCCGCAACTGCGCCGCGTGACCACCACCGGCGGCACGCAAGGCTGGGAAATCACCTACCGCTTCACCTACCGCCCCGACGGGTGGAACAAGTTCCACAAGCCCGGCTCGCAGACGCCGGCGGCGATCTACGACGCCGGCGGCACGGTCTTCAAGCCCTACCCCACCGCCGGCTTCACCGGCATCGTGGGGTAGGAAAGGCGGAGCGGGATTGGGGGATTACGGGGATTTCAGGGGAAACAGCAACGCGACACAGAGGCACAGAGAAACAGAGGGAAACGACAACGGAAGAAGAAACGGCAAGCGATACAGAGATGCAGAGGAACGGAGAGAGATGACGGCAGAGGAAGAAGCGGTGAACGCATGGAACGAACGGCCGCCACGCTGTTTCTTCTTCTACCCTCTGTCTCTCTGTGCCTCTGTGTCGCCAGCCGTGTTCGTTCCGAGGCGACAATCTGCAACATCCACAGCGAGACCAGGACACCACGATGCCTGACACACCGAAATGGACGCCGCTGACGCATCCCGGCATGCGGCTGTCGGCGGGGGAGATCAACGCCGTCGCGCGGGCGGTGATTCGCCTGACGGGCGGAACGTGCGGCAATGCCGTTCTCGACGGCAGCGGCGTGCACGCGCGACCCACGCGCAACCATCGCCCCGGCGGCGCGGGCTTCTGGGCGGAGGTCACCGGGCACACGTCCGACGGAAGCAACCAATGGACCTACTCGTGGAAGCGGGTGGAGAAGACCGGCGCCGGCTATGGCGAATGGTCGGCTGTCTCGCCGTCGGTGACCGGCAGCGACAACGCCTTCAACACGCTGGAGGACATGAACGCGGCGACCGGCACGCAGGGCAACGGCGTGGACGCCGACAATCTCGACACGGATGACTTCACGTTCACGGTCCAGCCCTGCCCCACCGGCGCGATCGTCCGCCTGCACGAGGTCGACGTGTCCGGCGAGACCGACCCGGAATACTGGTTCGTCTACGCCAACGGCGTCGACGGGAGCTGCGACTGACATGCCGGGCCTCTACCACCAAGCCGGCTGCTGCTGCGTGGAAGCATGAGGGAATTGTGATGCGGACACGACGCCCAGGAAGATC
>CAZEJA010000329.1:0-4094 GCA_964512215.1 uncultured Planctomycetaceae bacterium | reverse complement strand
GGGGCGCTTCTTCACGGAGGCGAGGGCTTTGTTGATGTGGGCGGCGTCCTCTTCGATCTCGAAGTCGAACATCCCCGCCAGGATGTGGTCCGCGCCGTTCTGGAAGACGTACGGGAAGGCGTTGGCGGGCGGGATCGCCCCGGCGGCCATCACCTTGAACGCGATCCACGGCTTGGTGACCTTCGCCATCACCTCGATCGTCTTGGCGGGGTCCTGGCACCAGTAGCCGGGGAACTCGTTGTACGGTCGCTTCAGCTCGTCCGCCTTCGGGCCGGTGGGATACTTGTGATGGTGGAACGTCTTGATGTAGAAGTCGTTGGCGACCTTGTGCTTCTCGGCCCCGATGACCACGTTCAGGTCGTGGGCGCCCAGACCGGAGGGCAGGCCCCACATCTTCGGAGCGTTGACCGCCTCGGCGATCAGGTCCCACTTGCCCGCAGCCGCCAACTTGTCGGCGTGCACGCCCCAGAGATAGACCGAGTCGACGCCCATGTCCGCCAACTGCTGCACCTGCTTGTTGTAGGCGTCCAGCCCGGGCTTGACCGGGGCGGTAGGGCAGATGATCCACTGCATCTTCCCGCCGCGCTTGCGATGTTTCTGGAGGATCTCCAATGCCCAAGGCACGGTATGAATGGAGAGCGTGTTGACGCCGTGCTGCTCGGCGAGCGCCAACGTCTCGAGGATCTTCTCCTCGGTGTTGTACTTGGCGGCGAGCCTATAGACGTACTTGAGGTCGCGGCTGTGCGTGTAGTGCGTCAGCAGATTGCCCCCCAGCAGCAGACGACTGACGGACAGGTCGCCGATCTTGCCCGTCGGCAGCGAGCCCTTCGCCGCGGCGGGGGCTTTCGTCTCTGCGGCGGCGGCTGAGGCGGCCAGCGCTCCGACGGCCGGGGCGAGCTTCGAGTCCTTCATGAACGCGCGGCGGTTGATATCCGACATGGCGAGTCTCCTCGTGATCGCGTGAAGCGGCCTTCCGTCCAGTCTACCTTGCGAGGCCCGTCCCGCAAACTACTCTCTGTGCTCCAACCACGCGCGGATGTTCGCCTGCTCGATGTTCTCGGCGGCCTTGCGCTTGGTGAGGAAGCGCTTGTAGACCGCCTGTTCCTTCGGCGACCAGGCGTGGTGCTCGCGGAAGTCGCCGCAGAAGGGCACGAGCAGGTCGATCCAGCAGGCCAGCTTGTCCATCTCCTCGCGCGAGAGCTTCACGTCGTTGTGGCCCTTCTCGTGCATGGCGATGAGCTTGCTGGTCGCGGCGCCGCGGTGGTAGGGCGGCAGCATGGACGGTTCGGACATGCTGTCGATCCAGTTGACCACCGGGTGGTTGGGGTTGCCCAGCATGCCCTTCGTGTGCGTCAGCGAGAGGTAGGCCTTGGAGAAGTGCCGCTTCGCCTTGGCGATCTTCACGAGATTGCCGGAGAGGCTGAAGGGCTTGTCCCTCGCGCCGGTGTGACAGCGGATGCAGTGGCGGTCGAGGATCGGCTGGATTTCCTTCGGGAAGCTGAAGCCGCGCGGCGGGCCGTAGAAGGGACGCAGCTTCTCCGGCGCGGCGCTGGTCGCTGTCGGGAAGCCCGCCCTCGTCGTCGGGGCGCTGTTGGCCGACTCGTGACAGCCCACACACGACTGATTCTCGCCCGGCATGAGCGTGGTCCAACTCCGCATCGTCTGCACGACGCGGTTGCGGTCGTCGAGCGCCTGGAAGTAGATCGGCAGCCGCGCCGGGACCTCGAAGAACGCCGACCCGTCCTCGTGGACGGTCGCGCTGCCGAGCACGACTTTCACGTCCCACGACCCGTGCCCGACGGCGATCGGCGTCCACATCCCGCTCGATCCGCCCTTGCCCTTGTGCTTGATCGTGCCGAACGACGCGGCCCGGTATTCGACGGCCACCACGCGGAGACGCTTGATTGTTCCACGTGGAACGCCCTTGAGCCCCGGGCCCTTGTAGATGTCCTGCAGGTGGACCGTGCCCGTGGTCTTGCGGTAGTCGACCAGGTCCGGGCGGACCGTCGGCTTCGGCCGCGCCGCGATCGGCATGATCTGCCGACAGCCGATGCCGTTGCCGTCCTGGGCCCCCTCGACCAGCAGCTCGCGCCGCCCGTCGACGTCGATGAAGTGGATGTTGAACCGTCCCGTCTTGCCGTCCGGCGCGGGAAGGGCGAGCGTCACCAGGAAGCGCCGCTCGTCCAGCGGGTAGGGGTACTGGAACTGGTCCCCGCCGATGCCGTAGCGGTCCTTGCGGAGCGGTTCGGTCCGGCGGATCGGTGCGACGAGCTGCACGCCGCTCGCCTCCTGTCGGCCGCGGGAGGGGTCGAGGATCCCCAGCTTGCCCGCCGCGGGGCGGTGGTGTCCCGTGATGATCGCCACCATCTTCCGCGAGCCCGGAATCTTCCGTGCGTGGACGATATTCGTCGGGAACCACGACGTCGCGCCGTAGACCTCGCGCTGTCGCGTGCCGTCGGGGTTCATCTGGAACAGCGGCTGCGGGTAGATCTGCCCGCGGTCGACGTACTCCCACCGCGTGTACAGGACCCGCCCGTCGTCGGCGACGGTGGGGAAGATCGTGTGCGCCTGGTCGAAGCCGACGCGGCGCATGTACCGCCCGTCGGCGTCCATCAGGTAGAAGTTGCTCACCGGGAAGTTGTTGCAGGGCGTCGTCTGGAAGCAGCGCGTGGAGTTGAACAGGATGTTCCCGTCCGGCAGGTAGACGGCTTCATAGTCAGCCGTGCCGAGCCCGTGCGTGAGTTGGCGGACCTTCCCGGTCGGGAGGTCCATCTCGTAGACGTGCAGGTCGTCGCGGTCCATGGACTTCTTCCACGCGAACAGCACACGCCGCCCGTCGTAGGACACGTCCGGGTCGCGCAGGAAGCCGCCCGGGTCGTCGATCAGCGTGCGGACCGTCCCGTACGCCCCGTCCATCGTCAGGACGTTCAGCGACGAGCCCGCCAGGAAGCCGCCCTTCGCGCCGGGCGAGTCCGACAGCCCCTCCGTGTACTTCCAACTCCCCGGGTTGAAACGGTGCTGCGTGAAGACGAAGCGCTTCCATCGCACCAACAGCGGCCGCAGTCGCTCGACGCGACGCAACTCGCACGCCCGCAGGTACAGGTTGCGCCAGCGTCGGTCGCTACCCGCAGCGCCCGCGCGGGTCAGCGCCTCCGCCTCCGCCGCCAGTTTCGCGCCGTTCCCGTCAAGTTCCGACAGCACCCGCTCGACCATCCGCCGTTCAACGATGGAATCAGTCCGGCTGACAAAGCACGTCAGCTTCGCCAGCACCGGCGCATCCGGCCGCGACTCGGGTTCCTTCAGATGCTTGCGGCGCCACTCCTCCTTCTCCCGCTCCAACGCGGGAGGCAGCTCGACGGCCATGTAATCCTGCAGCATCCAGTCACGGACGACCGCGTCCCGCGATGCGGCGGGTCGCTCACGGCCGAGCACGGATGCGGGCGCAGCGAGGATGGCGACCAGCCCCAACCCCGCTGCGACTCCGACTCCGTATCTCATGTGCATAAACGTCCCCGTCAGGAGGAATCAGACCGCCTCGATGCACGAGGGCGGCTTGGGGGCGATGTTGTACGTCACGCTCACCACGCCGGGGACCTCCGCGATGATGCGGTCGGCGATGGTGCGGAGTTTCTCGAAGGGCACGTTCGTCGGCTCGCCCGTCACCGCGTCGGCGCTCTCCCAGCAGCGGACCTCGATCTGGTACCCGAAGTCCCGCTTGCCGTCGCGAATGCCGGTGACCTTGTCCTCGTGCAGGATCGCCAGGTACTGGAACGCGCCGGAGTCGCACAGTTCCGCCTCCACGATCACGGTCGCGGCGCGGACCAGGGCGATCCGCTCGGGCGTCGCCTCGCCGATCACGCGCGTCGCCAGCGCGGGGCCCGGGAAGGGCGGACGGGTGAAGATCTCTCGCGGCAGCCCCAGCGCCTCGCCCACCACCCGCACAGCCGGCTTGCGCAGTTGGATGATCGGCTCGACGACCTCGTACCCGTAGGCCGCCTCCGTGTCGATGCCCAACTGGGCGAGGATGTTGTGCTGACGCTTCACGCCCGCGGCCGTCTCCTCGATGTCCGTGTAGTTCGTGCCCTGCAGCAGGA
>CAZEJA010000328.1:0-4108 GCA_964512215.1 uncultured Planctomycetaceae bacterium | reverse complement strand
CGTCGGCGCGCAGGTCTGGGAAGCCCTCTACCAGCAGCAGCCCCGGGCCCTCGGCAGCGGGCGCGTCTACGAGAACTTCTCCGACGCCAACGTCGACGGCTCGGCCGACGTGCGCGACGACCTGCCGCTGCACGTGAGCGTCGACTTCAACATCTCGCCCGGCATGCACGTGGAGATCGGGCAGTACGACGAAGCCGCCGACGTTTTCGTCGTGGTCGACGAGCTGCACGGGCCGCGGATGAACGTCCGCGGAGCGATGGACGCCCTGAGCACGTGGATCGAGCGGCGCGGCGGATTCCGCTGGCCGGAGCTGCACGTGTTCGGCGATGCATCCGGCCGCAACGAATGGGCGGGCACGGGCGAGAGCGATTACGACATCGTGCGTCAGAAGCTCGAGGGGCTGGGCCTGCCCCACCGCCTCCGCGTACCGCGGGCGAACCCGCCCGTCAAGGACCGCATCAACACGATCAACGAGGCCCTGTGCGACGTCGACGAGCGGGTGCACTACCGCGTCCACCCGCGCTGCGAGCGCCTGATCGACGACTTCCGCAAGCTCAAGACCGACGAGTCGGGGTTGATCGACAAGCGCGACCGCGTGCTCAGCCACGCCTCCGACGCCGAAGGCTACCGCGTGCACTACCTCCGCCCCCTGCGGCGTCCCCTGCGACGAGCCGCCGGACGGTTCAGCGTCCGCGCGGGGGCGTGAAGAAATGGGCCGCAGAGACGCAGAGAACGACGGGTGGCACGGCTGGCTTGTCCAGCCGTGTTGCCGGAAGTGGGACGAACACGGCTGGACAAGCCAGCCGTGCCACCCACGTGAAGAAGAAACAGGCAGGTACAAAGGAACAGAGATATGATTAAAGCCGCCACAACTCCCGCCCCGGATCTCCACGAACGCACGGGCGCACAGACGAAGCGATACGCCGCGGCCCTGTCGGACGTGCCGGGCTCCTCCCGGCCGCCGGCGGGAACGTACCACACCTACCGGCGGATTCGCGGGAATCCGACGGTGGCGCTGGCGCGAATGATCGCCACCGCGCCGATCCGCACGGCCGACTGGTCGGTCCGCGCCGACGACGACGCCCCGGCGGACCGCGTCGCGTTCATCCGCCGCCAGGCGACGGCGGTCTGGCCCGCCCTGGTGCGCGATGCGCTCTGGGCGCTGGACTACGGCTGGCAGGGCTTCGAGAAGGTCTTCGAGGTCCGCGACGGGCGGGTCGTCTTCCGCAAGCTCAAGCCGCTGCTGCCCGACAGCACGCAGATCCTGCTGACCGAGGACCACGGCCGCTTCGCCGGGCTGCGACAGGGCGACGTGACGCTGGGACCCGACAAGTGCTTCGTCTTCACGCACGACGCCGAGGCGGGCAACCCCTACGGGCGAAGCCGCCACGAGAACGTTCGGGCCGCGGCGTGGCATCCGTGGAACGAGCTGGCCGACAAGCAGGCCCGCTACGCCACGAAGGTCGCGGGCGTGGTCCCGCTGATCCGCTACCCCGTGGGCGAGTCCGCCGACGCCGGCGGCGCGACGGTGAGCAACTACGACATCGCCGTCGGCATCCTCAAGTCGCTCGGGCGCGGCGAGGGCGTCGCCATGCCGCAGGAATACGCCCCCTGGGCCGGCGACCTCGCCCGCCAGGGCATCGACCCCGAGGCGATGGCGGCCTGGCAGATCTCGTTCCTCGAACCGTCCGCCAACCACGGGCGCGATTTCACGGAGATGATGCGGCACTACGAGTCGCTCATGTTCCGGGGCTGGCTGGTGCCCGAGCGGGCCGGCGCCGAGGGGCGACACGGCACGAAGGCCGACGCCGACCGACACGCCGACGTCGCCCTGATGATCGCCGACCTCGTGCTGGAGGATATCATCCGGGCCGTCAACGCCTGGCTGATCGACCCGCTGCTGGTCTACAACTTCGGCCCCGCCGCGGCCGGCACGGTCCGCATCATCCGCAGCGGCCTGGACCCCGCGATGCGAACGTTCTTCCGCGACGTCATCAAGCAGGTCCTCGCCGCCCAGCCGGCCCCCGAGCTGCTCCGCAAATGGCTGGACGTTGATGCGTTGATCGAGTCGACGGGTTTGCCCGGGGCGGCGAGCGATTAGCGCGAATAGCGATCAGCCATCAGGGAACGGCAACGGCGGGGCAACCGGCAACGGGCAACTGGCAACAGGGCGCTGACGGGAGACCGTGCTGTTGCTCTTGCCTGTTGCCGCGGTTTTTCCCTAACCGCTATTCGCGAATCGCTAATGGCTCTTTTCCCTGCCTACAATTCCCAAACGCCTGCGCGGAAGGGAATCGTATGCGAATGCTTGCTCTGTTGACCGTGATCGCACTGGCCGGGCCCGTCGTGGCCGACGTCGACGCCGACCGGGAGTTGCTGATGGACGTCTGCTCGCGCTGTCACAGCACGGACGGGTACTACTTCGAGGGGCGGTCGCGGAAGGCGTGGAGCCTGACGGTCCGCCAGATGCAGACCTACTTCGGCGAGAAGGAGTTCTCCGACAAGGAGGCGTCGCGGATCATCCGCTTCCTGGTCGAGCATCCGTTCGAGACCGAGCCCCAGATGTACAGCCCGGTCGACCAGCCGTACGAAGCCGGCGTCCCCTGGGCCGACGAGTCCGCCCTGCCCGCGGAGGACCCCTCCCCGACGACCGCGCCGGCGTCACCGACGACTGCGCCGGCCGTCACAGCCTCGACACGCCCCGCTGCCGCAGCCACCGTAACCCCTCCGCCCGCAAGACCTCGCCCGGCCCGGCCCGTCGTGCGAATGCGAAGTCGCGGGCGGGCGACGGGCATCGCGAAGACCACCGGGTACGTCGCGGTCGGCGTGCTCGTCGCGATGATCCTCGCAGGTATGACGCGCCGCAAGCTGGGCAAGGCGTTCCGCAAGCTCCACGTCGTGCTGGCCTTCGTGCTCTGCGGGTGCACGGCCATTCACGTGGCCGTCTTCCTGGTCGAATACGGCACGCCCGCGGTGCTGTGGCTGTGGTTCGGCATCGCCGCCACCGTCCTCCTGGCCGCGACGCAACTCAGCGGCATGCTCCGCCCCGGCCGCGGCAGGACCTTCCTGCGCCTGCACATCACCGGCGCCGTCGCCACGCTGCTGCTCACCGTGCTGCACTGGGTGTGGTTCTATCTCTAACGGCAGCGATTGGCGAGTAGCGAATAGCGATCAGGGAACGGCAACGGCAGGGCAACTGGCAACGGGCAACGGGCAACAGGGAGAGGCTGTCAGCTCTCAGCTATCAGCAACAGTCACAGCACGGCCTCCGTCGGCGCCCTGTTGCCTGTTGCCTGTTGCCCGTTGCCATTCCCCCACTCGCTGATCGATCTTCTCCTGAATCGTGCGCATCTTCCGGACGTATCACGTGCGAACCAACCAGGGAGACTCGCATGACACGAACTGACGATGAGCAGCAGGCCGCTCGCGTGGGGCTGGCGTTTTCCGGGGGCCAGTTCGTTGCGGCGTCCGAGCCGGACGTCCGCGACGGACAGCCGGTGCGGCGATTCCGCAAGGACCTGATCTCCACCGGGACCTACCGCCACCCGGGCGGGCAGTGGACGCTGGAGGTCACGCCCGACCGGATGGACCGCTGGGTGGCGGCCTTCGGGCGGATGCGCGACGGCGGGGTGGACGTGGAGGTCGTCGTCGACCACCGCATGGACGCCGAAGCCGTCCGGGGCTACCTCGTCGAGATGACCCGCGAGGGCGACACGCTCTACGGCGTCCACGAGCTGATCGGCGACGACGCGATCCGCCTGGCGGCGACGGTCAAGAACGTCTCGGTGTTGATCGAGAAGGACTTCCGCGACGGGCAAGGCCGCAGCTACGGCGAGGCGATCACGCACAGCAGCATCGTGCAGCAGCCGCTCGTCGGGGGGCAGAAGGGCTTCGTGCCCATCGCCGCCTCGCGCGGCGGCGCCGAGCCGGCGGACATCCTCCTGCTGTCGCGTCCGGCGCGGCTGGACGAGCAGATGCTGGCCGAGGTCCGCGAGATGCTCGGCGCCGACGTGGATGTGACGGCGGAGAACGCCCTGCCGCTGATCCGCGAGCGATTGAGCAAGCTGACGGGGCGGCTGGAGAAGCTGTCCGCGGAGAAACCGGGGCT
>CAZEJA010000327.1:264-4120 GCA_964512215.1 uncultured Planctomycetaceae bacterium | reverse complement strand
CATGATCAGGATGCACAGCCACGTATCAATGCCGGTGACGGCCGACAACGCCAGCGCCGGCAGGAGCACGACCACGCCCATCCGCCCCAATTGGTAGAGGATGAACGACGCGCTGCCATAGAGGCGCACGCTCAGGTTGAAGCGTTTCTCCAGATACTCGTACGCCGTCGTCACGTTCAGGCGACTGTAGAAGGGCAGGTACAGGAACACCACGAACGGGGCGATACAGAGGATCGTCAGGTTCGCCACGTACGGCACGAGGTCCAGGCGGTAGCTGACCGACGGAATGGCCATGAACGTGATCGCACTGAGCTGCGTGCCGTAGATGCTCAGACCGGCCGCCCACCACGGAATCCGCTTGCCCGCCAGGAAGAAGTCGCCCGTGGTCTTCTCACGCTTCGAGAAGTAGAACCCCATCGCCACCAGCGCCAGCAGGTAGATGACCAGGGCGCCCCAGTTCAGCAGGCCGAACGAGACCTCCTCTTTCTCCGCGACAGCCTGCCAGATCTTCGGCGAGCGGATGCCCGGGCTGATCTCGCCGCTGGGAATGACGATGGCCTTGCCCCACCGGACGGCCGTCGTCGTCACGTGTCCGCCGACCGGGAACTCGCCCCGCTTGACCCACGTGTCGGTTACAGCGTGGTACAGCAGCAGGTCCCGATTGAAGCCCGGATGGTCCGTCAGAATGCCCAGGCGCTCCTTATCAGCCGTCGCGGCGTCGGCGAGAAGCTTCGCCTTCTTCGCCGCGTCGGACTCCTGTTCGGCCGCCGCGGTCGCCTCGGCTGCCTTGGTCTGCAGTGCGACGATCCGCAGGAACAGTTTGCCCGGGCTGCCCATCGTCAGGATGTGCTGCCCACCGTACGGGATGCCCCAGCCAGCCGTGATGGAACGGGGCTCGTCGCCGGCGACTTGAATGTCCCCGAGCTTCTTCCACGGCAAGCCCTCGGTGCGGTTCTCCTTGTATGCGTTCGCCTTCGGGTGCGTGTAGCGGTAGGCATCGCTGTGGAAGACCGCCTGCTCACCCGGCTGCACGTTCCGTCCGCTGAAGACGTACAGGCACGTGTCGTTGCGGAATGTCTGGGCCGCGACGACCGGCAGCAGACGCGGGGGGCCAGGCAGGGGGGAGTCCTTCCGGAGATCGGTCCACCCGTCAGGCTTTCCGTCGTCCGTCAGGTCCAGGGCCTGGAACGTGTCGGTCGCCTTCGTCTCGGAGCCTACGCTCTCGGTGCCGCCGACGATGTAGATGCTGTCGCCCACACGCGCGCCGCCCATGAACGAAAGCGGGCGCGGCAGGGGCGGCAGTGACGTGACGGTGATGGTCTGCTTCTCCGCGTCCCACGCGAGGTGGAACACGTCGGCGTAGCAGGCGTCGGCGTCGCAGCCGCCGATGCAGATCACGCCGTCATCCGTGCTGATCGACACGCCATATGCCAACGGGCGGGGCAGCTTCGTCTCGGGATGGACCCAGCGGTACCGCGTGCCTTTCTCGGCCGGCTTGCCGTCCGGGCCGGGCAGGCGGATCGCACTGTCGTAGTCGTCCGCGCCCTCCTTGACCTTCACGAGGACGTAGATGTCATCCCACCAGACCTTCTTGCCGCCCTCCCAGGGCGTGCCCTTCGGGAAATTCGCGCCGCCGGCGACGATCAGGGCGTCGTCGTGGACCCCCGCAAACGCCCCGGCCAAGCCGAACTGTTTGGTCTCGCCCGGCGCGGGCGGGAGTTCCGGAAGCTCCGACCACGTTACGATCTCGTTGCCCGCCGGGGCGGGAGCCTCCGTCGCCCATGCCGAACCGCACGCCGCCAGAAGCACCGCCAGTGTCAGTACCGTTCGCCTCATGTCCGATTCGTCCTTTCCGTGGTCCGCCTGCGCCGGTAGCGCGGACGGCACAAGGGATTACGTGCAGCAGAAGTCGTCGAAGCCGACCCGTTCCAGGGCCGCGTTCAATTCCGTCCGTTCCTCATCGCTCAGACTCCGCACGGGCGAGCGGACCGGGCCGCAGTCCACGCCCACCCGCGCCATGATCGCCTTGCCCGTCACCAGCGCCGCCCCGGGCGGCTTGCACAGGGCGCGAACCATCTCCATGCTCCGGCGCTGCTCGGCCCGCGCGGTGTCCAGATCGCCCGCGCCGAACGCGTCGACGATCCGCCGGTACAGCGGGGCGGCGAAGTTGTACGTGCTGCCGATGCCGCCCTCGGCCCCCAGCGCCAACCCGCACAGCAGCGTCTCGTCCCGCCCGTAGAGGATGTCGAACCGCCCGCCGTCGACGGCCCGACAGAGCTCGAAGTCCATCAGGTCTTCCCACGTGTACTTGATGCCCGCCAGGTTCTCAATCCGCCCGCCCGCGGCTTCGAGAAACTCCACCATCGGGAAGCTCACGCCCGTCATCGACGGGATGTGGTAGTAGTAGAACGGAAGCTCGCCCGCCGCCGCGGCGACGGCGGCGCAGAAGTCGACCAGGTCGCCCACGCCAGCCGGACGGAAGAAGCACGGGCCCATCGCGCCGACGCCCCACGCCCCGATCCGCCGCGCGTGATCCGCCAGCGCCTTGCAGTCGGTCAAGGACGTGTGCCCCACGTGCACGATCACGCGGAACCCCTCCGGCGCCGCGTCCACCCAGCGCTGGGCGATGTCCAGCCGCTCCTGCACGCCCATCGACATCCCCTCGCCCGTCGTGCCGCACACGAAGGCCGCCCCGATCCCGTTCCGCACCAACATCTCCGCGTACGCGTCGATCGCGTCGAGGTGAATGCTGCCATCCTCGTGCATCGGCGTGAACGGCGCCGGAATCAGGCCGCGAAGTCTCTCGTTCGTGTCCATCATGCTCCTTCTCCTGCCGGTTGGAGGATGCTCTCCCGCCCGGCGATGAGGTGTTTGCGCATGGCCCGCTCCGCCCGGTCGGCATCGGTCGTCCGCAGCGCCCGCAGCAGGGACGCGTGACGGCTGTGGACGGGCGACGCGTGCGTCAGCGTATGCACAGCCAGGAAGTGCCCCAGCCGCATCGCCCGCTCCAGCTCGCCCGCCAGGGCAGGGCAGTCCGCCAGCGCCGCCAGCGCCCCGTGGAAGGCGATCTCGCTCTCCCAGTCGGTCACGCGGAGGTGCTCGGTTTCATCCGCCTTCTCCGCCAGTGCCTCCAGGCGGGCGTAGTTCTCGCGGATCGCCCGCCCGCAGCACATCCGCGCGACCTGACACTCGAGCGCCATGCGAACCATGAGCTGCCCGCGGAAGTCGGCCGGGCGGAGAGGGCGGACGTGTGTGCCCTTACGCGGCGCAACGACCAGAAACCCCTCCGCCTCGAGTTGCACGATCGCCTCCAGCACCGGCGCGACGCTCATGCCCAGCTCGCTCGCGATCTCCCGCCGGTTCAGCGCATCGCCCGGCACGAGCTCCTGCCGAAACATCATCCCCACCAGATGCTCGTACGCCCGCTGCGAAAGCGGCCTGCCTGTCTCCGTCGCCACTGACATATCACCTAATATATCACAGAGACTTCACAACGCCAGCGTTTTTTTGGGGGAATCTTGGGGGCCCCCCCGCGCAGAGCGGGGGCATCCCTCCCCCTGCCCCGAGTTCGTCTGCCGTTTCCGGCGATCCGGGATGCCGATGGGGCGATCTTGGCAGTCCAAACAAGCCCCTATCACGAGAAAGGATTCTGTAAGGGTAGTTGGCTCTTGGGGTTGTGGTTTCTGGCGCGCCAATTGCATAGCAGTACAGGAGTTAAGCGAGATTCTTATAGGAGACGACACATGGCACTCTTCTTTCTGAACTACGACCTGCGGAAGCGGCGCAACTGCGAGGACCTGTACGCAGAATTGAAACGCTTCAATGCGGTGCGGATCCTTGAATCGCTCTGGTGTTT
>CAZEJA010000327.1:0-254 GCA_964512215.1 uncultured Planctomycetaceae bacterium | reverse complement strand
CGCGTGTCGCTTGGTCGCGCGTTTGCGGACAAGCTGGTCATTGTCGAGGAACTGGCGGACGGTGCGGTTCAGGTCACCCCCGCGACGGCGATTCCGGAGCGGGAGGCGTGGCTGTACCGCAACGCCGACGCCCTCGCCTCCGTCCGGGCGGGGCTGCAGCAGGCGGCAAACGGGGAACTCGTCGAAGGGCCGGACCTGGATGTAAAGGGCGGAGCAAAACCGTGGCGCGGGGCGGGCGGAGGAATTTCGTAGCG
>CAZEJA010000326.1:0-4136 GCA_964512215.1 uncultured Planctomycetaceae bacterium | reverse complement strand
GGTTCACCTACACCGACCGGGGGCAGTTGGTGGGGCATCTCGTGGTCGGGGCGTTCTGGCTGGCCGAGAAGGCCAAGCTCGTTGCGGAGGATATGGGCAAGCCCTTCCCCCCCATGCCGCTGGACCTGCTGCAGCACATTCTGCTGGCCCATCACGGCGTGCACGAGTACGGCTCGCCGAAGCTTCCCGCGACGGGGGAGGCGTTCTTCCTGCACTACCTGGACAACCTCGACGCCAAGATGTTCATGGTCCGCAACGCGATCGCCAACGATCCCGACCCCAACGCCTCGTTCACCACCTACATCCGCGCCATCGAAACGCGCGTCTACAAGGGCGCCGACACGCTCGAGGAATGAGACGGGAGCTTTCAGCTTTCAGCTCTCAGCTTTCAGCTACAGCAGCGACGCCTGGCGCGCCATCCCCGCGCGCCTGTTGCTTCTTGCCCTTAGCTGATAGCTGACAGCTGACAGCCGGTAGCTTCCTCCCCCGTTGCCCGTTGCCGGTTGCCTGCGCTATCCGGCGCCTTCGGTGGCGGCGAGTTGGGAGCTGATCGCCTGGTTGACCTTCCGCATCAGGTCCACGTAGTCGACCTGGGCGGCGGTGTAGCCCTTGAAAATCTCCGACGAGACCAGCGCGTTGTGCAGGTCCTGGAGCTTGTGCTTGTCGTCGACCTCGACGGGTTTCTGCTCGGCCTCCAGTTGGGCGACCTTCTCCTGCTGGACGCGGAAATCCTCGAGCGTCTGCTTGATGTCCTCGTGCCGGTTCAGCTCGTCGCGGGCCGTTCGCAGGGCGGACGCCTGCGGGGAATCCGCAATCGCCTTGCCAAGCCGCTCCGCCAGTTCGATAATCGCTGCCATCGGGATCTCTCCAAGAGTCTTGTCTTTCGCGGTGTGGGCCGTCATGGTACGAGCAACCCGCGCGGGATTGCACGCATTATTGTCGCCGCGCGCAAATGCAGGGAGGCGAAATGCCGGAACGGTACGCAGACGCGATACTCAAACATCTTTCGGGGCGGGACTATCAGCCGCTCAAGCCGCGCCAACTCGCGCGCCAGATGGGCGTCGCCGACGCGCAGTACGGCGCGTTCCGCGAGGCGATCAAGCGCCTCCGCGACGCCGGGCACGTCGTGCTTGGTGAGCGCCACGCGCTGACGCTGCCGGAGATGGCTTCGCGCGTCGTGGGCGAATTCCGCGCGAACCCGCGCGGGTTCGGCTTCGTTACGCCCGCGACGCCCAACGCCCACGGCGACCTGTTCATTCCCCCCGAGGAGACGGGCGGGGCGATGAGCGGCGACCTCGTGGTCGCCCGCGCCCGCAAGCGCGGGCGCCGCGACGGGCAGATGATGTACGCCGGGAAGATCGTCGAGATTCTCCGCCGGGGCGAGAACCGCTTCGTCGGGACGCTCACGAAGGCCGGGCGCACCTGGTTCGTCCAGCCGGACGGCAAGCAGGCACACGCGCCGATCGTCATCCGCGACGTCGGCGCCGCCGGTCCCAAGGCGGGCGCCAAGGTCGTCGTTGAGATCGCCCAGTACGCCGAGGCGGGGGAGCTGGCGACGGGCGTGATCGTCGAGACGCTCGGGCAGTCTGGGCCCACAGCGGTCGAGACGCAGGCGGTCATCCGGGCCTACGGGATCGAGGATGAGTTCTCCAAGGCCGCCCTCGCCGACGCCCGCAAGGCGGTCAAGGCCTTCAACCCGGAGGACCCCGCCGAACGCGCACGCCGTGAGGACCTGACCGGTCAGATCATCGTCACGATCGATCCGCCCGACGCGCGCGACTACGACGACGCAATCAGTCTGCAGGCCAACGGCGACGGCACGGTCACGCTCGGCGTGCACATCGCGGACGTCTCGCACTTCGTCCGCGAAGGCGGCGCCCTGGATGCCGAGGCCCGCAGCCGCGCCACGAGCGTCTACTTTCCGCGCCGGGTCGTGCCCATGCTGCCGGAGATCCTCTCCAACGGCGTCTGCAGCCTCCAGGAAGGTCAGACGCGCTTCTGCAAGAGCACCTTCATCACCTACGACGGGAATGCGAAGATCGTCTCGACGCGGCTGGCCGAAACGCTCGTCCGCTCGTCCGCCCGCCTGACGTACCTGCAGGCCCAGGCGATCTGCGACGGGCGGTCCGACAAGCACCCCCGCAAGGTCGTCAAGCTGGTCCGCGCGATGGCGAAGCTCGCCCGCAAGATCGAGGCCCGCCGCACCGCAGCCGGCATGCTCGAACTCGACCTGCCCGAGGTGGAACTGGTCTTCGACGACAGGAACCGCGTGGTCGACGTCACGCCGGCCGACGACGCCTACACGCACAAGGTCATCGAGATGTTCATGGTCGAGGCCAACGAAGCCGTCGCCGCGACGTTCGACCGCCTGAAGCGTCCGATCCTGCGGCGGATTCACCCGGCCCCCGACGAGGTCGGCGGCAAGCAGCTCTCCGCGTTCGTCCGGGCGGCGGGACACAAGCTGCCGCGCGACCTGTCGCGTCACGACATCCAGGCACTGCTGAAGTCCGTCCGGGGCCGCCCCGAGAGCTTCGCGGTCAACCTGGCCGTGCTGAAGATGTTCCAGCAGGCGGAGTACTCGCCCATGCCGACCGGGCATTTCGCGCTGGCGGGCACGCACTACTGCCACTTCACCAGCCCGATCCGCCGCTACCCCGACCTGACGGTGCACCGGATGGTGGCCGAACACTGTCGCGGCACGCTGGCTGCCCGCCCGCCGGAAGATGTAACAGAACTGTCGACGCTGGGCGAGCACTGCAACGGCGCCAGCCGCCGCGCGGAGGCGGCCGAACGGGAACTCCGCGACCTGCTCGTGCTGCAACTGCTGGAAAAGAAGGTGGGCGAGACGTTCGACGGCGTCGTCACGGGCGTGACGAACTTCGGCATCTTCGTGCAGTTGCGGCGGTTCCTGGTCGAGGGGCTCATCCGCCTGGAGGAACTGGGCGACGACTGGTGGGACGTCAGCGCCCGCTACGGAACGATCCGCGGCGAGCGGACGGGCAAGACGTATCGCATCGGCGACGTGATGACGGTGCAGATCGTGGGAGTGGATCTGGCGGGGCGGAAGCTCAGCGTCGCGCCGATGCGGGGGGAGCGGAAGAAGAAAGGCGCCGAGAAGCGAGCTTCGTCCGGTTCCGGCAAGAAGCGGGCGAAACGCTCCAGGGGCGGGAAGGAGCGCCAAACCGGCAAGCGGGGAAGAAGCACGAAGAGCGCCAAGAAAGCGAAGAGCGCCAGGAGCACAAAGAGCGCCAAGGGGGGGCGGACGAAGGCGGCGTCACAGGGAAAGAAGAAGCGATCCAGCTCCAGACGAAGGGGATGATCATGGGCAGATACGGACGTGCGGTTCGTTGCGGGGCGGCGGTGCTGGTTCTGGCGACGGGCTTGGGGATTGTGGGGTGCTCGGACGATGACGCCGACCTGCCGCCATTGGTGGAGCGTTCGACGTTCCTCGACCGCATCGACGAGGCAACCTACCCGGCCGCACCGGCGCCCCCCGAGGCGCCCCTGCTGCGATGGGACTTCAGCGACGATGCCCTGCACGCGTTCGACTACTACCAGGAAGTGGTTATGCAGGTCCAGATGATGATGATGGACGATAACCCGGAGAACAGGATGGTGGGCGAGGGGACCGTCCTGCTGCAAAGCGCCGGCGACAGAACGGCCATGTTTGTGATGAAGGACATGAACCTTCAGATGACGTCGAGCGTGGACGGGCAGAACCAGACGCTTCCCCCCATGCCGGAAACGCCGCCCGTGAGGATGCCGGGCGTTACCGAAGACGGGCGCATGCCGGGGGCGGAAAGCTCGGCGGAACTTCTGGTTCGATTCCTGTTTCCTCTGCCCGACAAGCCGCTCGACGTCGGGCAGTCCGCGGACGTTCCCATGTCGATGCCCATGGGCACCACGGGAGGAGTGCTGCCGGTCACGGGCCGCATGCGCATCACATTGGACGGGTACGTGACCATCGACGGGCAGACGTGCGCCCGCCTGGTGACCGACACCGACATCTCGACAATCGACGTCCCGAAGGGAATGGAGGGCACCTATCTCTTTGCCCTCAAGGGAAAGGGCGTACTGTACTTCGACCTCGACCGGAGAAGCTTCGTGTCGGGCACGCTGGCGCTGATGATGAGCAT
>CAZEJA010000325.1:0-4138 GCA_964512215.1 uncultured Planctomycetaceae bacterium | reverse complement strand
TCCGTCGGGGGGCAGGACCGCCCTTCCCCGCCGACGTTCCATTCTAGGCGGGAACGGAAGGTGAGAGGTCAGAGGGGAGAGAAGAAGAAGCGGCAGAGGCGACACAGAAGGACAGAGGAAAGAAGAGGCGGGAGCGGGACTGGCGGGATTGCAGGCATTGTCTTGTAGAAGAGGAGAAAGGAACGCAGACCGTCCGCCTCTCTCCGTGTTCGCCTCGTCTTCTACCCTCTGTTGCTCTGTCTCTCTGTGTTGCCTGCTTCTTCTTCCCTCCGTGCCCTCTGTGTCTCTGTGGTCAACCTATCGCGCCAGGACGGCGCGGACCGGGGACGCCTCGCAGTCGGGCAGCTTGAGGGGCAGGCAGATCAGTGTGTAGCGGCCCGGCTGGATCGCGCGAAGGTCGATGACCTCCAGCACGCAGATGCCGGCGGCCATGAGCTTGTGATGCGCGGGGAAGCCGTCGGTTCCCGGGCCGTCCACGCTGTAGGCGTCGATGCCGACGAGCGCGACGCTGCGCTTGACGCACCAGTCGGCCGCCTCGTCGGACAGGTAGACGTGCTGCTTGTGGAACGTTCTGCCCGTGCACACGCCGGCGGCCGTGTTGCGCGTCTTGAGGATCAACGCCTCGCCCGCGGCGACGTCGGCGCTTTCCAGGTCGGCGACGCGGACGCTGGTGTCATCGTCGCTCTCCACGACGCAGGCGGGCAGGAGAAACCGCTCGAGGGGAAGTTCGTCGATCTTCTTCGCGCCCGCGACGAAGTGGGCGGGCGAGTCGACGTGCGTGCCCGCGTGGGCGCTGAGCGTCAGGATCGACACATCCGAGACGTCGCCGTCGGCCAGCGTGCAGCGCATCCGCCGAGCGTACGGCGTATCGCCCGGCCAAGCGGCGACCTGTCCAAGGGAAACGCTGATATCGTGCAGGATCTCGAAGGGGGGCATGGCTACTCCGGACGGTCCGTGGGGTCGGTGGTCAGATAGAGGCGGTCGAGTTTCGCGCCGTCCTCCCGCGTGCGGATTTCGAGACGGATCTTGCCCGCCGGCAGGGCCAGGCCCGCCGGCTCGCGCTGACCGGAGGCTCGTGCCGACGACCAGCCCCACGTCCGGTGGGTTCCGGTATGCCACTCGATCCCGCCGACCTGCTCGCCCGCGCCGCCGATCACGCGAACGGTGAAGGAATCATCCGCCGACGTCGGCGTCCGGACGCGGCCCCAGAGGAAGTACGTCGCCGCCTTGTCGACGTTCAGTTCCCAGAGGATCGACCCGGAGGCCGAGCCGCGCTGCCCGGGCTCGCCCGGCGTCCAGACAAAGCCCCCCCCCGAGGCGGCGGCGTCCTTCGCGACCACCATGTCGACGACGACCAGCCCGGACTCCGCTTCCAGGAACGTCCCCTTGCCCTCCTGGAGTTTCGTTGTCGACAGGTTCGCCAGTTTCCGGAGGTACCCGCGAATCGGCTCGACCTTGCCCAGAATCTCCCGCCCGACGTCCCGGCCGTCGATCTCCAGCACGCCGCGCGTGGGCGCGGGCGTCAGTTCCTCCGCATCCCGCCACGGCGCCGACGCCGCCACGACCACAGGGCCGTTCACGCCCGCCACCTGCAGGCGGACCTTCTCCCGGTCGCCCGTCGCGGAAGCCCTCGCGCCTGCGAACTCGCGCCGCCACCGCTCGAACTGCTCGGCCGTCTTCACCCCGCTGCCGACCCGCACCCAGAACGCCGCACTCGCGACCGCCTCCTCGCCCTCCCCCGTCCCGGTTCCCTCCACGGGCGCCTCCCCATGATGCGCCACGGTCAATCGCACCACGCCAAACTTGTTTCCGTCATAGATCAGCTTCCCCCCCATCGGCTTGCCGTTGAGCGACCGCCCCCAGGGCACGCGAATCCCCACCGCCGCCGTCCCGGCCCGCATCACAACCGCCTCCCCCGGTCCGACCTCGTACGAAACAGGCTCCGCCCCGCCCAGGTCCACCTTCCGCTCCCCGATCCAGAACCCCTTCACGTCGCGCCGCAGGACGATGTGCGACTCGAGCGTCCGAAACTCCTCGGGCAGATCCCGCTGCCGATACACGACCAGCCCCAGCGCATCGACCCGCCGCTGGGCCCCCGTCCAGAACGGGCGCAGATGCAACGTCTTGCTGTGCGCGCCGGTGGGAATCTTGCTCTTGCCGTACGGATCGTGACGCCCGTCGGGGATGAAGTAGCACCGCGGCCGATCTCGCCCGCCGAGCAGATCGACGGTCAGCGGCAGGTCCATGTAGTTGTACAGGGCCCCGGAGATGGACAGCCCCACGTCCTGGCAGAGGTAGAACGTCCGCGAGTGGCTGAGCGACGGCCCCCAGCTTTGCCGCACCAGCCGCGGGTAGCGCGTGAGATTCATCTCGCGCAGTCGCGCGGGCGGCTGCCAGCGGGCTACCGCGGGGTAGACCGCGCTCCGCCGCCGGATCAGATCCCCGCTCAGCCATCCCGCCAGCCACATCTGCGTATCGAGCGGCCCCGTGCCGAACAGGTAGGAGTAGTCGCGACTCCGCGCGCCGCCCAGGCGATCCGTGGGGGCGTACCAGTTGGCTGCAATGTCGGTCCAGAACAGCTCCAGCAGCGCCCGGGCCTGCCGGCGTCCGCGGTCGCGCTTGCAGAACGCCTCGATCAGTTGCAGCACCTCCACGTCGACACCGTAGTACGTCGGGCTGCAGTACTCGTGCGTGCCCCACTCCCACGTGTAGACGAACGCTCGCTCCAGGCGGGCGTAGCCCTCATCGGCGGCGTCGGTCCGCCCCAGCCCCTCGCCCAGCAGGATCAGGTCCATCGCGTTCATGAAGGCGATGTTCGTATAGCTCGAACGGACGCGGTGGCGCAGGCAGCCTTCCACGGCGTGGTCGAGAATCTCCCGCAGCTTCTTGCGGGCCTCGGCGGGCATGGTGTCGCGGTGACGCAGCCACATCAGCGACCCGCCCATCATGCAGAAGTCCACCGCATTGCGGTCCTTGATCTGCTCCTCCTGCCAGTACCACTGGAAGTTGCCATACGTGCGACTCTGCGGATCCCGGTCCTGCATCTTCGCAGCCACGTCGAACAGGACGGCCAGACGCTCGGGGTGCTTCTTCGCTTCGCACAGCGCCAGGGCGTAACGGAAGATCTCGCGGGAGGTCAGCCTGCGCGTGGGCTCGTTGGCGAGTTTCCAGAAGCCCTCACCCCGCTGGACGGCGGCGTCGATGAGTTGCCCCGCCGTCGGGACGGCGGGTTGGGGCTTGTCCGCCGCGGCGGCGAAGCGCGGCGTCAGGAGCAGCAGAGCAATCGAGACGCTGCGCATCATTCGGCTGCGGGTCCTTCCTCCGCCTTGACGATCGGATATACGATGGACGTGTCGTAGGGGATGATGATCGGCGTGGGCCCGTCGGGCGGGAACAGGGCGGCCCATTCGTGGGGGTCGTAGGTGCGCAGGGCGAAGCAGTCGTAGTGGGCGGGGACGGCCGCGGCGAGTCCGAGCTTGACGGCCGTCTTCACGGACCCGTCGAAGAACGGGAACTCCCCTTCCGTCGGGTGCGTGGTGAGCAGGCCGATGTCCGGGCGGAGTCGCGCGATGGGCTCGATCAGTTCATCGTGTTCCGCGAACGTGTGGATCGCGTCGCCGCTGTTGTACACGCACACCCCGCCGGCCTCGACGACGTACCCGAGATGCTGCGTGTCGGGCGGGTCGATCCCCGCGGCCGGGTCGCCCTCGGGGGGCTTGGACCAGAAGACGTGAACCTTCATCGTGCCCAGGTCCACCTCGTCGCCGGCCGTCACTTCGGTCAGCAGCGTCGGGCGGATGCCGCGCTCCCGCATGCGGTCCATGCTGCCGGGCGGGCCGACGAGTTGGCATGTCGGGAAGGCCTCGTGGATCCGCAGCAGCGTCTCCGGACAGGTGTGGTCCAGGTGGTCGTGCGTCAGCAGGACGAAGTCGGCCGCCAGGTCGGCCTCGTTCAGCGGCGCCGTGTCATGCACGAACCGATCCGCCGGGCGCTCCGACGGGAAATACGGATCGATCAGCACGACCGTGCCGGCGGCATCCTTCAGGGCGAAGGAGTTCTGCCCGAACCAATGGACCCCCACCGCCTCCAGGTCGACCTGTAGCGCTTCGAACGGATGCATACGCACCTTCCTTTCGCG
>CAZEJA010000324.1:0-4141 GCA_964512215.1 uncultured Planctomycetaceae bacterium | reverse complement strand
GATGCGCTGGAGGGCCTCGGCGGCGGCGTGTCGGGTGTCGGTGGCGTTCTTGAGGTGGCCCCCGACGGCGAGCAGGGCCGCCGTCGCCCGCCGGTCGCCGATGCGCCCCAACGCCCACGCGGATGCCGCCCGCCAGCAGGGCGTCAGGTCGTTGTGCAGGAACAGCACGCCCGGGCCCAGCGGGTCGGGGTACCCGGTCGCCGCTTCGGGGGGCGCCTGCAGTGCGGCGATCAGGGCATCCGTCGACTTCGGGTCGGCCAGGTTGCCCATCGTCCGCGCAAGGAAGAAGCAGACCCAGTGCTTGACGGGCAGCTTCGTGACCTTCGGGATGCCCGTGTCGAAGACGCGGGGGATATCGTTGGTCTTCGCGCGGTAGCGGTCGAACGCGGCGCGGATGCGGGGTTCGTATGCCCGGGTGCGGCAGACGAGCGACAGGACCTGGGCGGCGCGGTTCTCGGGCCCGGGCTTGCCGCCCCAGGCGGTGTGCGTGGCCTTGACGGCGTCTTCGATTTCCTTCGTACGCTCCGCCTTCGCCTCGCCCAGCATGGCCAGGCAGGTTTCGACGACGCGGGCTTCGGCGCCGCTGCGGCGGATGACGCGCCCGATCAGCGCCTCGCAGTCGTCGTTACCGGGGAACAGGGCGCGGTCCGTGTCGGTCGGGACCGAGCGGATCAGATGGGGGACGATGCTTCCGGCCTTCGTGGTGCCCATCGCGTCGAGCGCTTCGGTGATGAAGTAGTGGATGGGCGCGGCGTGGCAGGCCATCAACGCGGTGTGGTCGCCGTACCAGTTCGTGTGGGTGGGATAGTCCTTGAGCTTGGCGAAGGCGTCGATCAGGGCGGCCTCGGCCTGCGGCGTGGCGATCCGTCCCAGCGCTTCGGCGGCTGCCTCGGCCAGGAAGAGATTGCCCTTGGCCGGGTCACTGTGCGCGGCGAGCACCTCGGTCAACAGGGCGGTGGCCTCGGCGTCCTTCAGGTACCCGAGCGACCGGATGGCCGCCTGGGCGGTCCGCGGATTCACCGGCGCAAGCGAGTTGAACTGTGCCCGGTCGCCCCGGTGCTTCTTGCGCCACTCGACGTAGGCCTTGTCCTCGCGCAGACGCGTGACGGAGTCGCGCAGGGCGGCGCGGGCCTTGTCGCCGCCGACGTGCCCCAGCGTCACGGCCGCACGCCGAACCACGTTGCGGTCGTCGCTCTGGAGACGTGCTACGAGTTCCTGCTCGATTCTCTCCCACGTCGCGGCGGCGAACCAGTCGCGCCACGCCTGTCCCTGGCGGGCCTGCTTCTGCGGAACGAACGCGTTGAACGGCTGCGCATGTCCCGTGAGATTCTCCAGCGCCACGACCGCCGCCTGGGCGACGTGGGGTTCCAGATCGCTCAAGGTATCCAGCAGGGGCGGGACCGACTCACGCGTCCCGCAAGCCGCCAGCGCCGTCGCCGCGGCCACGCGGACCTCCCTGCTGGGATCGTGCAGGGCAATCGCAAGGGTCTTCGCCGCCGCCGGGTCGCGGAAGACCGCCAGCCGTTGCGCCGCCGAGATCTTCATCGCTTCGGATCTGCTCTGGAGTTGCGCGATCAGTGCGGCGACTTCCTGCGGGCCCGTCGCCGACGGGTCGGCCGTCTCGGCGTGGCGGTTCAGCGCCGCGACCTCGCGGTAGCGGTCGAACTGCAGCTCCATCAGTCCGGTCACGGCGGCGTTGTTGCCGCGGAACCGGTGCGGATCACCCCGTCCAAGCAGCTTGAGCGGTCGCGGCCTCATGCCCTGGAGCATGCCTCCTGCCGCGGGGGGGGCGGCCTGTCGGGGGGCGTGACAGCCCACGCAGCCGCGCACTTCACCCGGGCGGACGTAGATCCAGGACATCTCGTTGAGTTCGGAACGCCCCTCGGCATCGACAGCCTGAAACGCGATGGCGGTGTCGGCGGGGACCTCGACGGCGAACGAGCCGTCCGGCGCGAGCGGGACCGTGCCCAGTTCCGTCACCTCGCTGCCGGCGTGAACGATGTAGGAGTGCGACGACCGCACGGTCAGTCCCTTGCCCGCCAGCACGCGAATGCTCCGCACGTGCGGCCAGCCGGCCGTCGTGTTCCGGGTGAACCGGGCATCGCGGCAGAAGAGGATGCCCGTCGCGGTCAGCTTGTCGGCTTCCTTCGGGTCGACCTTGTCGGCCAGGCGGGGGGGCTTGACCCGAGGGCCGAGGTAGACGGGCGAGTGAAGCGGCCCGTCCGTCGAGCGGAACAGGACGACCACGCCGTCGCCGGTGTTGTCGGGGTCCAGGATGCCGATCTTCTCGTAGGTGTGCACCTGCGCGGGGCGGGACTTCTTCGGGGCCTTCTTCGGCCCCTTCTGCGGGGTCTTGGGCGGCGCGGCCTTGCCCAGCACGGTGCAGATCAGCCGCCCGTCCGGGAGGGCCGCGACGTCGCCGGCCTGGATAGCCAGATTCTGCAGTTGCTTCGGTTCGCAGCCGGGCACGCCGACGGCGATGCCCGTTCGCGAGACGTACGCGACGCGCCCGTCGGGCATCGGCGCGGGGCTGCCGCAGTAGAACGCCCGCAGGCGCCGCCCGTAGTCGGGCCCGAGGTCCAGCCCGAACTCGGTGTAGCCTTCCGTCCCGTCGGGGTGCACCGCGTGCAGGAGCGTCTCGACCTTGCCGCGGTCGAAAAAGTTGTCCGTGCGGATGAACAGGATCCGCCCGTCGGCCATTACTTCCGGCTCGTTGTCGAAGATAAAGGAGTGGGTCAGCGGGCGGATGTCGCTGCCGTCGGCGTTCATCACGAACAGGGAGCGCGACGGGGGAGCGTGGTATTCCTCGAACGTCCCGATCCGCGTGGAGGTGAACACGATCCGCCCGTCGGGCAGCTCGGCCGGGTCGATGTCGTGGAACGGACCGTCGGTCAGCTTCTGCGGTTTCCCGCCGTCGGCGCCGACGCGGTGGATGTGGAAGAACCCCTCGCCCTCCGGGGCCATGGACACGTAGATCGACTTCCCGTCGAACGACACGCTCGGCGAGCCGATGCCTCCCTTGCCCGCATCCAACAGCACACGGGGCTTGACGCCCGGCCGGGCAGGAGCGAGGGCGTAGAGCTTGTGCCCGACCTTCATCGGTGCGGGCAGGTCATGCTCCGGGAACGCCCGCGAGCCGCGCGGGTTGAAGATGGTGACGGTCAGACTGTCCCACTTGCTTCCGCTGCGCTTCGGCGGGCGGTACAGACTGCAGTCGTCGCCCAGGAAGACGATGCCTTTCGGCCAGGCGTAGTCTGCGGGGGGGGCGATTTCCGTGACGCGCTTCGGGGCGGCCTTGGCGCTCTTGCCTGCGGCGGCCTTGAGCTTCGCGATCGCCTGTTGCACCTTCTTTCGCGCGGCGGTGATCTTCGCGCCGCCCGGCTGAGCCTTCGGCGGGACCGGAATCTTCCCCCACGGCGCGACCCCGTGGCCGCCCACGACATGCGCCACGCTCCAGGCCTTGTCATCGAAGGCGGGCGTCTGCCATTTCGCGATCTGCTTGTCGACGCACATCCAGGCGTCGCTGCTCACGAACGTGACGCCCTTTCCGCCGTCGGGCCGGACCACGAGTTTGACCAACAGCCCGGCCCGTCCGGGAATCGTGTTGACCGCCTCGACGGCCACCACGTTCCGCCCGGGGACGAGCATGCCCTTCACATCGAACCGCTTGGCCTTCTTCCAGTCGTTCGGATTCGCGCTGCTCTCACCAGCGAGCTTGCCGTTGATGTACACCGTGTACAGATTGTCCGCGGTGATCAGCAGGTCGGCGGAGACGATCTTCTCCTGGGCAGGCAGCGTGACCGCTCCGCGGAAGTAGTGTACGCCGCCCGGGAAGCTCTGGGAGATCGGCATGGGATCGGCGGAGAACCAGATCCACTTCGCGCCGTTGAACGTCAGCGGCGGCGGGGCGCCTTGGGCGGCGCAGCACAGAGCGATCACACTGGTCAGCAGGGCGGCCGTTCGTCTCGGGGTCATCCGTACTCTCTCGGGCTAGGGCGCGGGGCTCGTTGGGGGCGTCTTCAGTCGCCGAAACACGGACCGCTATGATGCCAGTTTCCGCGCTCGCTCGCCACCCCCAGCGCGCACAAACTGGGATTTCCTAGATAGCTTCTCGCCAACGACCACCGTCGGCGTCTGTCGC
>CAZEJA010000323.1:0-4164 GCA_964512215.1 uncultured Planctomycetaceae bacterium | reverse complement strand
GCGGAACCATCCGATCAGCAGGTCGATCGTCTCGTCGATGGCTTTGCGCTGCTGGTCGATCTGCCCGAACAGGTCGTCGTCGCCGCGGAAGCGTTCGACGTAGGCGAACGCGCTGCCCATGCGCGTGGGCATCCGCACATACGATCCGTCGCCGCCGATGCCTTTGGGCATCTTCGGCCCGAAGGTCCCCGCGAAGGCGTGCACGTTCGGGTCGTCCGTCTCCACCTGTTTCGGATAGGCCTTCACCAGGGCTGCGAACTGGTCGGCCGGGAATTCCCCCTTTCGGGGCTTGCCGTTCTCATCGGCGCCGCCCGTTCGCCAGACGGTCAGTTTCCGCTCGATCCGGTCGCCGCGGGGCGTCATCTCGATGCGGTACTCGTTGAAGTCGCACCCGCACAGGATCATCCCCACGGTCATCACGGCCAGCAGCACCTTGCTCTTCATCGTCCGTCTCCTTGTGTCAGGAGTTGATGACATCACGTGTTCAGCGTCCCCTCCCCTCCATACTACGCCCCCGAGTGTCAGTTCGGCTGATCCGCCATGAGCATGCGGATTTCGACGTCGGTGGGCATGGCGGCCTGGGCGCCGAACCTCGTGCAGGCCAGCGCGCCGGCGGCGTTGGCGAACTTTGCGGCGTCGTGCAGCGAGCGGCCCTGCGCGATGCCTACGCCCAACGCGGCGGTGAACGCGTCGCCCGCCGCGGTCGTGTCCACCACCGCGACCTTGTAGGGCGCCACGCGGTGGAAGTTCCCGTCGGCAGCCACCACCAGCGAGCCCCGCGCGCCGAGCTTCAGCACAGCCGCCTTCGCGCCGCGAGCGATCATCTCCAGGGCCACCTGCTTGTCGACGCGCTCTTCGGAGATCTTCTCGCCCGTGAGGGCTTCGGCCTCCGAGGCGTTGGGCGAGAAGACGTCCACGTCGAACAGCTCGGGGCACATCTGGCGCGGCACGGGGGCGGGGTCGAGCACGACGGTGCACCCGTGACGCTTGCCCTGATCGATCGCCGCCCGCACGGTGGGCAGGGGGAGTTCCAGTTGCAGCAGGACGACGTCGGCGGCGTCGAAGAGGCCGCTCGCGGCGAACACGTCGTCGGGGGTCAGCCAGGCGTTGGCGCCGCCGGCGACGACGATGGCGTTCTCGCCGAGCGAGTCGACCACGATCAGCGCCACGCCCGTGGCGGCGTCGTCGGTGACGGAGATACTCTCGCAGTCGATCCCTTCGGCCTGCAGGCCCGCGACGAGTTGCTCGCCGAACGCGTCGGCGCCGACGTGCCCGATCATCGTGCAGGTGGCGCCCAACCTCGCCGCCGCGACGGCCTGGTTGGCGCCCTTGCCGCCGGGCGAGGTCGCGAAACCCTTGCCCAGAATCGTCTCGCCCGGCGCGGGCATGTGCGGCGCGCGGACCACGAGGTCCATATTGATCGATCCGACCACGAGAATGTGCGGCTCATCGGGCATGCGTTCGCTCCCGATTCGGCCCGCCCGTCGAGCGAGGCGAGATTGTCAGAGTTGCGTTACGCCCAGAGGATGCCCGGCCCGCCCTTGCGGACCTTGCCCAGTTCCCAGCACCGCTCGCCGGCGCGGCGGAGGCGGTTCATGATCGCCGGCGCGAACGTCGGCGCCACCACCATCACCAGCCCGACGCCCATGTTGAACACGCGCATCATCTCGATGGAATCGACGGGCCCCTTGGCTGCGATGAGTTTGAAGATCGGCGGCACGTGCCACGAGTTGCGCTTGATCCGCACGGTCAGCCCGTCCGGCAGGACGCGGGGCAGGTTGCCCGGCAGGCCACCGCCGGTGATGTGGGCGATCGCCTTGACCACGCGCTTGACGCGGTAGACTTTCAGCACGTTCAGGACCGCGCGGGTGTAGATCCGCGTCGGACGGAGCATCTCCTCGCCCACCGAGGCGCCTTCGAGTTCCGGCGGGCGCGAGGTCAGGCGGAATCCCGCCTTGTCCAGCAGCACCCGCCGCGCCAGGCCGTACCCGTTGCTGTGCAGCCCGTCGGACGCCAGCGCGATCGCCACGTCGCCGGGCTCGACCAGCGAGCCGTCGATGATCTTCCGCCGCTCGACCACGCCGACCGCGAAGCCGGCCATGTCGAATTCCTTGGCCTTGTAGAAGTCGGGCATCTCGGCGGTCTCGCCGCCCAGCAGCGCGCAGCCCGCCCGGACGCAGCCGTCGCTGACGCCCTTGACGATCTCGGCCATCCGGTCGGGATCGAGCTTGCCGACGGCGAGGTAGTCCAGGAACATCAGCGGCTCGGCGCCGCAGCAGACCAGGTCGTTGACGCTCATCGCGACCAGGTCGATGCCCACCGTGTCGAGCTTGTTCATGCGGAAGGCGACCTTGAGCTTTGTCCCCACCCCGTCGGTGCAGGCGACCAGGACCGGGTCGCGGTAGTTCCGCTTAAGCAGCTTCTCGTCGTAGTCGAGGCTGAAGAAGCCCGCGAACGAGCCGAACTGGTCCAGCACGCGCGGGCTGTACGTGCGTTTCACCAGCGGGACGATGCGGTCGACCATCTCCTCGCCCGCGTCGATGTCGACGCCCGCGTCCTTGTACGTCATGGGTGTGCCGCCGGTCTTGGCCATGGGCGACATCGTACCATCCGGCGGAGGCAATGCAACAGGGAAGACACGCAACGAGCAACGGCGAGGAAAATAGGGACGGTCCCGTTGTCCGGGACTGTCCCCACGTTCCGGCAACCGGCAACGGGGAGGAAAATGGGGACTGTCCCGCTGTTTGGGACTGTCCCCACTTTCCGGCAACAGGCAATGGGCAATATGGCGCGGGGCGCATGCCCGGGCCGTGTGTGCTATCATGCCCGCGCGAGGGCGGGTGGCACGGCTGGCTTGCCCAGCCGTGTTCGTTCCGTTTCGCAGGAAGGGCGCTTCATGATTCCAACGCCGGAGAGAATGCGGGCGGCGCGATGCTGGTGGGCGGCGTTCGCCGTCTTCCTGGGCGGCTTGGCGGCCGCGGGGGCGTGGTTCCTTCCGATCTCGGTTTCGCTTCGCGTGGGACTGATGTGCATCTGCGGCGTTCTGGCGGCCGCGCTCTACCGGCGGGGGATGCGCCGCTGGCGACGGCGCCTGGCGGTGGCGGCCCGGGAGTTCCCGGCCGAATGGGACCGTATCCTGCGCGAGCACGTGGACTTCTACGCGAAGTTGGACGAGGCGGGCAGGGACCGCTTCCGCCTGCTGGCGAGCATCTTCCTCGACGAGACGCGGATCACCGGCGTGGACGTGGAGGTCGACGACACCTGCCGCCTGCTTGTGGCGGCCAGCGCCGTGATTCCCATCTTTGGCTTTCCGGTGTGGGAGTACTCCATGCTGGATGAGGTGCTGGTCTTTCCGCAGCAGTTCGACCCGAAGGCCGGCCCGCGCGGCGGCAACCGCCCGGACGTGCTGGGCATGGTGGGCGACACCGGCGGGGCGCTCAACGGGCTGATGGTGCTGTCCAAGCCGAACCTGTACGCCGGTTTCGCCCGCGCCCATGACAAGCACAACGTGGGCATCCACGAATTCGCACACCTCGTCGACAAGGGCGACGGCGCCATCGACGGCGTTCCGCCCGGGCTGCCCTCCGAATGCATCAGGCCGTGGCTGCAGGCGGTGCGGGAGGAACTGGACAGCCGCTGGGATGCGCGGGGGCGCCCCAAGCGCGGGCGGACGGACATCCCCCGGTACGGGTACACGAACGAGCAGGAGTTCTTCGCGGTGGCGGCGGAGTATTTCTTCGAAGCGCCGGACAAGCTGGCCGAGCGGCATCCGGAGCTGTACGCGCTGCTGGAGCGTGCCTTCCGCCAGAAGCGGAGCTTCTCGCTGCGCCGCCCGGGGCGCCTGCGGCGCAGCTGGCGCCGCCGCATGCTCCGCCGGCGCCGCGACAGACAGTGATCGGCGGACTTCCGATGAAGTATCTGGAGACGACCATGGAACGGAGAGCATCCAACTCGGCGCTTGCTACTATCCTCGTGCTGGGCGTGTGTGCGGGAGGCGGCGCGTGCCTTGCTGAGACCCCGAAAACCGCCGCGGATGCGATCGAGGTTCGGGACCTGTTCAAGTCCGTGCGGATTCCCAACATTCTGGTGGCGGCCGATGGGACGGTGCTGGCGTTTGCGAAGTCAGGACGGCTGCTGCGCCGCAGTCGGGACGCGGGCAAGACG
>CAZEJA010000322.1:0-4177 GCA_964512215.1 uncultured Planctomycetaceae bacterium | reverse complement strand
ACGTGTACGGCGAGCTGGGAACGCGATACTTTCTGAAGGACGCCCTGGGCATCGCGGCCGGCATCCACGAGATGGCCCGAAACAGCGCCCTGTACCTGATGGCCAACTACGCTCAGACCGTCAACGTGATCGGCTGTATCAAGACGACAAAGACGGACGCCGCCTTCGCGACGACCGGGCTGGTGCTGAAGCTCTACCGCAAGCACTTCGGCGTGCTGCCGCTGACCGTCACCGGGGTACCCGCCCCGCTGGACGCCGCGGCCGCCCTGACGGAAGACCGCAAGGCGCTGACGGTAGCCGTCGTCAATCCGACGATGCAGAAGAAGACGATTCAACTGGCCGCAAGCGGCTTCACACCGGCGGGAACTGGCACGATGTGGCTGATCACCGGCGCGAACTCCATGCTCTACAACGAGCCCGGGCGCCCGCCGCAGGTGGCGATTCAGGAGAAGGCGGTTGATGACGCGAGCACGCTGACCGTCCCGCCGCTGAGCGTGGTGCTCTACCGCATCCCCGCGAAGTAGCGGGTGGCACGGCTGGCTTGCCCAGCCGTGTTCGCTGACAGGCAGGTTTGCTTTCCACTCCCTCACGGTCGCGGCTCATTGGCGCGTGCGGTAGAATGACGGCGTATGAGCAAGGGCGGTCGAGCATCCCGGAAACTCACGGCGCGACAGTGGCGGATGAGGATCGCGCGCCGCAAGGCGACGTGGGCGCTGCTGGTCGTCGCTCTTCTGGCGGGGCTGATCGCCGCCGACCGCGTGGGCGTCTTCGGACGCCGCCCGCTGCCGACCGAGGAGAAGTACGACGGCAAGACGTTCCACGTCGTCCGCGTGATCGACGGGGACACGATGGACGTCGACGTGCCGGATGGGAAGTATCCGCATACGCGCATCCGCCTGTGGGGCGTCGACACGCCGGAGGTGCACAAGCCCGACACGCCCGTGCAGCACTTCGGCCCGGAGGCCAGCCGCTTCACGAGACAGGCCTGCTACGGCAAGGAGGTCACGCTGCGGCTGGAGCGGCGGGACCTGCGGGACAGATACGGGCGCCTGCTCGCGTACGTGATCCTGCCCGACGGGCGGATGCTGAACCGCATCCTGATCGAGGAAGGCTACGGCTACGCCGACTCGCGCTTCGAGCACACGCACCGGCGCGAGTTCCGCAAGGTCCAGGACGCCGCCCGCGCCGCCGGGCGGGGCTTGTGGAAGGACGCCACCGACGCCGACCTGCCCCACTACTACCGCGGCAAGCTGTCGCTCGATTGACCCTCGCCGCCGCCCCGTGGTAGGATTCCCCCCTTCAAGACACCCGGAGAGGACCGAATGACAGTGCTGATCGAAGACGGTGCGGTCGTCCAGATTCAGGGCGACAGTATCACGGACGCCGGGCGGGGGCGGCAGAACGACGACCTGCTCGGCGGCGGCTACGCGGGGATGGTCGCCAGCCGCTTCTCGGCCGCCTTCCCGACGAAGGGCGTTCGCTTCCTCAACCGCGGCGTCAGCGGCAATCGCGCGGTCGATCTGCAGGCCCGGTGGGACGAGGACTGCCTCGCCCTCAAGCCCGACTGGGTGTCGATCATGATCGGCATCAACGACACGTGGCGGAGCTTCGACAGCAACGACCCGACGGGGACGGCGGAGTACGAAGCCGCCTGCCGCAACATCCTCACTCGCACGCACGACGAACTGGGGGCGAAGCTGATCCTGCTTGAACCGTTCCTCCTGCCCGTCCCCGAAGACCGCCTGCTGTGGCGCGAGGACCTGGACCCGAAGATCCAGGCCCTCCGCGGTCTGTCCCGCGAGTTCGACGCGGTCTACGTTCCCCTGGACGGCCTGTTCGCCGCAGCCGCGACGCGGCGCGATCCGGCCTTCTGGGCGCCTGACGGCGTTCACCCCACAGCCGCCGGACACGCCTTGATCGCCGACGCCTGGCTGAACGCTGTCGGGGCCGCCTGATGCCCTACTTGGCGTACTTCACGGAGCAGCCGTAGGGCTTCGTCTCCGGGGTAGACACCGCCTTTCCCGCCAACAGTTCGTCCAGCGCAGCCGCGACGTAGTTCGTTGCCTCGCTCGACCGCCCGCGCGGGTCGCTGTCAATGGCGCCCCGGTAGGCGATCACGCCGTTGGGGGCGACGATGAACAGGTGCGGCGTCGTCTTCGCGGCGTACGCATGCCCGACCTCGCCCGTATGGTCGTCCAGGACCGGGTACGGCGTCTTGTGAGCGTCGGCGGCTTTCTTGTTCGCCGCGACGTTCGCGGAGTGCGTACTGTTCACGCCCAACCAGACCACGCCCTTGGCGGCGTATTTCGACGCCAGCGCCTCCATCGCGCCGTTGCGGTGGTGACGCTTGACGAACGGGCAATTCCAGTTGATCCACTCCAGCACGACGATCTTGCCCTTGTGGTCCGCGAGGGACACCGTCTCGCCGTTGTGATCGGTCAGCGCAAACGCCGGCGCCGCGGGGCCCTCCGGACCGGGCAGCTTGGCGTACTTCACCGAGCAGCCGTACGGCTTCGTCGACGGGGTCGCGATCTTCTTGCCAGCCACCAGCGCGTCCAGAGCGGCCGCGACGTAGTTCGTCACGCCTGTCTTCTTCTTGCCGCGCGGATTGTCGTCGATCGCGCCCTGGTAGGCGATGCGCCCATCCTTGCCGAGCACGTACAGGTGCGGCGTGGTCTTCGCGCCGTACGCCCGACCCACCGCGCCGGTGTGGTCGTCCAGTACGAGGTACGGAAGCTTGTGATTGGCTGCGTGCTTCTTGTTGGCCTTCACGTCCGCATAGTGCGTGCTGTTGACGCCCAGCCAGACCACGCCCTTGTCGGCGTAGGCGTCGGCGAGCGTCTTCGTCACGCCGCCGGTGTGTTGTCGCTTCGAGAACGGGCAGTCCCAGTTGATCCACTCCAGGACGACCACCTTGCCCTTGAAGTCGGCCAACGACACCTTCTTGCCGTTCTGATCCGTCAGCGTGAACGCGGGCGCGGGAGGCGGCAGCTTGACCTCGGCTTCGGCCGCCTTCTTCTTCGCCGCCCAGTTCGGTACTACGCCCGCGACGAGTACGGCCGCGAGCGCTACGAGTGTCCATCGGTATCGTTTCATGTTCTACCCTTTCGTAATGGGCTGTTCTTGTCGACGCCGACGGGGGTCTGCCTGCCCTCGCCGCTGCTCTCTCATTCTATGCACGCACCGCATCCGGCGACAGGTTTTGCCGGCTGGGTGCCCGGCGGCCGGCTGCGAAGTGGGACGGGGACCCGCACCCCCCGCCGCTCGCCCTTGCTCGTGTAGGCGACCACGCCATCCACAACCGAGGGAGCCTCCCGCCCCGCCTGGACGCGGACGGTGAACTCAATGCGCGTAACCTGCCCCGTCGTCCTTGTCCGGACGTCTGACACTTCGGCGATCTCATCCATGGCGGGGAACCAACTGGGCTTCTCGGGCGGGATGCCCTTCCAGGTCAACTGGATGTGACAGCGGTAGGCCCTCTCCCCCGCCCGTTTTCGCCCGGTCTCCACGCTGGCAGGACTGGCTTTCGACCCCGCCTCCACGGGAAGGCGCTTGCTCCAGGCGTTGAAGAGCTTCGTGTTCGCTGTCTTCGCGGCGCCGACGGACAAATCAAGCTCCAATGACGCTTCCCCGGGGAGGCAGACGTCCTTGCACGCCAGCCACGACGCCTCCGCCCCGATGGTCACCCGCTTGCCGTCAAGTTCCTTCGGCGCCGTCACCCGCGCCGTCAGCAGGACGGTGTGCTCATATCCATACCCGACGATGTCGCCCGGCTGAACGAATGTCACGGGCACCGGCCATCGCAGCGGTCCGACCGAGAAGCCTTTCGGCAGCTTCCACAGCACCTCCGTCGCGAGCCCCGCGTCGCCCGGGTTCCGCCAGTAGACGTGCCACCCCTTGTCCATGGTCAGCAGCACGCCGACCGTGAACGTCGCCCCCGGCTCGACGGCGGCGACATCCGCCACGAGCTTGGCCTTCACCGGCTGGGGCTCGATGTCCATCTGCCCCGCCGCCGTATTTAAGATTGACCAGGCGACCAGCCCCGTCCACACTCGCACTCGTCGAAGCACGCTTCCACTCCCCAAGAGAGTCCGTCGGGGGGCAGGACCGCCCTTCCCCGCCGACGTTCCATTCTAGGCGGGAAAGAAAGGTGAGAGGTCAGAGGGGAGAGAAGAAG
>CAZEJA010000321.1:0-4190 GCA_964512215.1 uncultured Planctomycetaceae bacterium | reverse complement strand
TGGCAGTAAAATCGGTCCACGATGTGTTGGCAGTTGTCAATTAGCGAATAGCGATTCGGGTTGGGGAGCTGACAGCACCGCGCAGATCCCCACCCAAGCCCAGCGGCTGCGCCCGCTGGGTGGACATGCAACAACACACGCCCAAGCTCCGCTTGAGCGTGGCACCCGGAACCAAGGGAGAAGATTGACGGTCGCGCCGGGGGATCGAGGATCGAGGATCAGAGATTGAGGATCGCCCCAGGGGGGGCGCCGTTCAGCTTTCCTTGCCGCTGAAGCCCAGGTACTCGTCCATCCAGTCGTCGGTGCGGAGGACGCCTTTGCGCTGCTGGAGAGCGTGACGTTCGGCGCGGTTCTGGGCGGACCGGAAGATCCGCCGCGTCGACCCCGACGAGACGTCGCGCTCGGTCCGCCGGTGGCGCCCGCGCAGGAAGCTCGACAGGTGCAGCGCGTGGCGGCGGACCAGTTCATCTTCCAGGCTGACGATCGCCTGGGCCGTGCCCGGATCGCCCTGCCGGCTGCAGCGCCCGAAGAGCTGGCGGTCGACGCGTCCGGATTCGTGGCGCTCGGTGGCGATCACGTGCAGCCCGCCCAGTTCCGCCACGCCGGTACCGAGCTTGATGTCCGTGCCCCGACCGGCCATGTTCGTCGCGACCGTGATCGTCCCCGCCGCTCCGGCGCCCGCGACGATCTGGGCCTCCTCCGCGTGACGGACGGCGTTGAGAATCTGACAACTCATCCCCTCGGCGGCCAGCATCTCCCCGAGGCGCTCGCTGGCCCGGACGCTCCGCGTGCCGACCAGGATCGGCCGGCCCGTGTCGTGGATGCCGCGAATCTCCCCCACGATCGCCGCCCACTTCGCATCCTCCGTCGCGTAGACCTTGTCCGGGAGCATTTTGCGGATGCACGGGCGATTCGTCGGGATCACCACCACGGGCAGCCCGTAGATCAGCCACAACTCCCTGGACGCCTCGGCCGCCGTGCCCGTCATCCCGCAGATCTTGCGGTATCCCCGGAAGAACCGCTGGAAACTGATCCGGGCGTACGTGTCTTTGGCGCCCTCGACGTCCAGTTCTTCCTTCGCGGCGACGGCCTGGTGGAGCCCGTCGCGCCACTCGCGGTCGGGCATGAGCCGGCCGGTGAACTCGTCGACGATGACGACCTTGTCCTCCTGGACGACGTACTGCTTGTCGCGAAGGTAGAGCTCGCGGGCGGTCAGCGCCTGGACGACCATCTCCTCGCTGCGGCGTCGCCCCGTCCAGATGCCGCCCAGTCCGTCGGCGAGTCGCTGCAGACGTGCCTTCCCCGCCTCGGTCAGCTCCACCTCCCGGTACCGCGGATTGACACGGTAGTCCGCGCGGGCGGTCAGCGTCGCCGCGATCTCCGACGCCTGCGCGAAGGCCTCCACCTGCTCGGGGTTGGGCGCCTGCCCGGAGATGATCAGCGGCGTGACGGCCTCGTCGATCAGGACGGAGTCGGCTTCGTCGACGATGGCGTATTCCAGCCCGCGCTGCACGAGGCGGTCCGTGCCGCTGCCGGCGCCCTCGGTGATGTGCGCCAGCAGCGCTTCGGGCAGGCCCGCGACGCGCCCCAGCGCCAGGCGATCGCGCAGGAAGTCGGCGGCCGCTTCCTTGTTGGTGCAGTACGTGATATCGGCCTGATAGGCGTCGCGGCGATCCGGGGCGGGCATCTCGCCGTCCACGTGCGCCACGCGCAACCCGCAGAACCGGTAGATGACTCGCAGCGCATCGGCGTCGCGCTTCGCGAGGTAGTCGTTCACCGTCACGACGTGGCAGCCGCGCCCCCGCCAGCCGCCCAACACCGCGGGCATCGTCGCCGTCAGCGTCTTGCCCTCCCCGGTGGCCATCTCGACCACACACTTCGACTCCAGCGCGAGCGCCCCGGCGATCTGCACGGGGTAGTGTTTCTCTCCGATACAGCGAACGGCCACTTCGCGGACAAGCGCGAACCCCCGCTCGACGTCGGCGGCGTTTTCCCGCCCGCGGCGGAAGCGTTCCCGGAGCGTTTCGGCCGTCTCCCGGAGTTTCGCGTCGGACATCTCCGCGAAGTCCTTGTCCAGCGCGAGAACCTTCCGCGCCCGGGCCAGGAACCGTCCGGGCCGCACGGCCAGGCGCTTCGTCACGCCCGCCGCGGTGGCCCACGCGGCGTCCAGACCCCGGGGCAGTTCCTGCGGCGCGGGGCGCTGCGACAGCACCCGCCAGGTTGATCCGGGCACGCTCGTCACGTCAGATGCGAAACCTCCGCTGGAACAGTTGCCTCACCGACCGGTACCACTGCGCCAACAGCGGCTTGTCGGGCATCTCGAAGCGGACCACGACGCGCTGCCCGCTCCAGAGCTTCACACGCTTGTGCGGGTCGGTCGCCGGATCGGGATCGGGGGCGATGCGGATCTCGAAGAACTGCTCCGCCGTCCGCATGCCCTTCGGATCGTCCGCCGCCGTTCGCAAGGCGCCTCCTGCCGTGTACCCCAGGGCCGCTGACGGAAGCTGCTCCTGCCCGGCCTGGAGGATCTTCTCGATCCGCCCGGTCCGCTGCAGGTCGGGACGCCCCTTGATGCGAATCTCCACGGCCTTGTCCGCTTCGGCCGACAGCATCCCCGCCACGTCCTGACCGGCCGCGGCGCGAATGAAGACGGGCTGCGTCGCCACCACCATGCCCACGCGGTCGCCGCGGCGCAGGTACGCCCCCTTGGAGAACTCGATGTCGGGCGAGATCCACGTCCCCGCCAGCGGCGCCCGAATCACCAGCGCCTCCAGTTGCTGCTCGACGTGGCGGAGTTTCTCGGCCAGCGCCGCGAGCTGCCGGTCCATCACCTGCACGGCCGCGGGTTCTTTCGTCTGGGCGATGCGCCGCTGCGCCTCCAGGCGGCGGCGCTCGGCGAGCAGTTGATCGCGGCTGGCCGTCAACTCGGGGCTCTCGCAGACCACCAGGGCCTCCCCGTCCGGGCCGCTTTCCCGCCCCGACGGGAGGAACCCCGTCACAAACCCGTCCTCTCCCGCGTACACGACAACCATCTCGACGGGCTCGACGATGCCCTCGATCCGACCGCGATCGGCAACCCGGACCATCCCCAGCGCCGCTACGAGACCGCCGACGAACACGAGCGTCGTCAGCACGGCCCGGCTCCGCACGCGGGCCAGTTCGCCGTTGCTCGCGAGATACCGGATGAGCTTGCCCAGCGGCAGCAGCACCCACATGCCGGCCGTGATGAGCCCGATCCCGATCGCCACCACCGCCAGCGCCTTGGGCAGGCGCTCGGTGAGAAACAGCAGGATCACCGCGAAGATGAACAGCCGGTAGACCGTCGACGCGACGCCGTAGAACGCGAACCATCCTCGCTCGCCGCGCGTGTGGGCGGGGTTGCGGGCCTTGCGGACGCCCCAGACGTACCGCTTGACGAGGTAGTAGAGGTACTCCTTGCTCCGCTGGGCGAGGTTCGGAATCTCCAGCAGGTCGGAGAGGATGTAGTACGAGTCGTACCGCAGCAGCGGGTTGCCGTTGAACAGCAGCGACGAGACGCTGGCGATGAACATGACGTTGTAGCAGATGCCATAGACGGCCGTCCCGGGCGTGGCGTGGGCCCAGACGATCGCGGCGACGGCGGCGATGCCGAGTTCCACGATCATGCCGCCCGCGCCGACGACGATCCGCCGCCACTTGCTGCGGAACGCCCAGGCGCTGGAGGCGTCCACGTACGGCAGCGGCGCGAAGACCAGGAACATCACGCCCATCACGTGGACCTCTCCCCCGCTGCCCGTGCGCCGCCCGAAGGTTTTGCACGCCACCGCGTGCCCGAACTCGTGAGCGATCTTCACGACAATCAGGCTCAGGTACAGCAGCGGCAGCTTGCCGGGGTCGAACATCGCGGAGGCCTGGTTCGTCAATTCCCCCGCACGTCCAATGATGAAGAAGATGCCCGTCGCCATCAGCAGCGACCACAGCACCAGCCCGACCCACGTGAAGGCCGCACCAAGCAGGCCGACCCAGCGGTCCAGCAGGCGGTCGGGGTCGAACAGAGGAATCCTCGCGAACAGCAGGCTGGACATGTACCCGCGGATCTCGCGGAGCTTGCGCTTGCGGTACCGCTTCAGCAGGCCCTCGGCGTCGGGGGCGAGTTCCGCCTGCAGCAGGTTCGACGCGTAGAGCTGCCCGAGCAGTTGGATCGCCTCGCC